>NZ_JBOHCV010000340.1:0-4333 GCF_050698815.1 Streptomyces sp. | reverse complement strand
GGGCGGCGCTGCGTACGCGCCTCGTGCGAACCCGCGAGCGCCGCCGCCGCGCCCTGCCCCATGGCCGCCGCCATGCCGTCGGACTCACCGGACGGCGGCTGCTGATACCGCTCCTGGTACTGGTCCTGCTGGTACCGGTCCTGCTGATATTGCGCCTGCTGATGCTGGGCCTGCTGCGCGTGCTGCTCGACGTACGACGCCGCCGCGCCGTATCCGGGCTCCGTCGTCTGCGTCGACTCCGGTCCGAACGGCATCGCCCACTGGCCCATGGCCCCGGGGTCGGTCGTCGGCACGGACGTCATGGGCGTGGTCCCCGCCCCGGGCCCCGCACCCGCGACGTCCGCCGGGTCCAGCGGCGGCGGCGTGTAGCCGCCCTGTCCGGTGCCGGGCGCGGCCAGCGGGCCGGCCCATGGGTCGGCGCCCGCTCCGGCAGGGGGCAGCCCGCCGGCGGGCAGCTGGACGAAACCGGTGGCGTCAGCGTCGTACTCGCCGCCCCAGCCGTCTTGCGGGTACGACACTTGCGGGGCCTCGCCGCCGTACCCGTATCCGTAGTCGTAGCCGTAGCGCCCGTGCGGATCGCCGTCGCTGTGGCTGTTGCCGTGAGGGTTGTCGCGGGGATGGTCGTTGCCGTTGCTCATGCGAGCGCCCTTCCGAGTCCTCGGCGGGCCAATGTCGCCACGGTACGCCGCAAATGGAGCGCCGCGGGCGGAAGTACGGGAGCCTCTCCGCCCTCCTCGGCGGGCGGCGGGTCGGGAATGCACGCCATCGCGACATAATCCCCGAAAGCGGACAGCGCCTCCGGGGCCAGACCGCGCTGCCCGTCCCAGTCGATCAGTGCGGCGATCCAGCGCTCCGCCTCCAGCGGGCGCAGGGGCATCGGCGCGACCGCGCCCACCGCGCAGCGCACTCCGCGGTGCATCGGGTCGAGTACGACGGCGACCGAGGCGAGGGCGCGCCCCGGGCCGGTGCGTCCGGTGGCCTTGAGGAAGGTCTGCGGCGCGTTCAGCAGCGGCACCCGGACATGGCCGACGACCTCGCTGGGGTGCAGCATCTCCACGTTCGCCAGCAGGTGGCTGACCGGAATCTCGCGCCGGCCGCCTTCCGGCCCGGCGATGATGAGGGTGGCCTCCAGCGCCGCCAGCACCGGCAGCGTGTCGCCGGCCGGGGCGGAACTGACGACGTTGCCGCCCAGCGTGCCCGCGTTGCGGATCTGGGGCGGTCCGGCGGCGCGCGCGGCGGCGGCGAGCGCCGGGATGAGTGCCGCGAAGTCCGGGCGTCCCATCCGGGCGTGGGTCAGTCCGGCGCCGAGCAGGGCATGACCGTCCAGGTACTGCCAGCCGCGGATCTCGCTGATCCGGCCGAGACCGACGAGCGCGGCGGGGCGCAGCTGACCGGAGTTGACGCCTGCCATCAGGTCCGTACCGCCTGCGACGGGTACGGCCGCGGGCACCGCGGAGAGCGCCGACACGGCCTCGTCGAGCGTGGTCGGCAGCATGACTGACGGCACAGCCTGTGGCGCATGGTGTTCATGCTGTGCTTGCGCGCTCAAATCCGACCGCCCCTTCCCCGGCCGTCCCGGCCGCCGTGCCCGTACGGTACGTGCTCACAGCCCGGACGTGGCAACTCTGGCACACATCGGCGGGCAGTCCGACCGGGGGCCCGGTAAGGGTGCATCCATGGGCTGACATCACTGTCGTCCTTGACAGGAACGAAGGTCCGTAATCCCCGACTCCGGGCGACACGCGACGAATAGGCACTCTTGGGGAGTCTTGGGCGGATGAGGGCTGCTGTGCGGACATTCGTGGTACGGCTCCGCCACTCCGCCCGCCACTGTGCCCGTCACTCTCTCACCTGGCCGGCGGCGGTCCCTCCAGCGGGCGGCCGGCGATGCCGGGGCGGCGCTGCCAGGGGTGCGGGCCCTGCGGGGGCCGGTAGTCCACGCCCAGCGCGGTCAGCCGCGCGTAGTGGCCCTCGGTCATCCGCCGCTCGAAGTCGTCGAAGTCCCGGCGGCCGGGGGGCGGCAGGGGCGACCACGCCACCTCGGCGAACGCGGCGAGACGGGGGAAGACCTGGTAGTCGACACGTTGTTGGTTCTCTGTGCACTCGGTCCACATGTTGGCCTGGGCGCCCAGCACGTACCGTTCGCGGTCGGTGCCCGCCAACTCCGGTGGCACCGGCTCGAAGTGGTAGACGTCGCGCAGCGTGCGTACGTACCCGATCGGCACCGGCTCATCGGGGCCGGCGTCCTGCCGGTGGTCCAGATACACCTGCTGCTCCGGGCACATCACCACATCGTGTCCGGCCCGCGCGGCGGCGATCCCGCCCGCGTAACCGCGCCAGGAGGAGACCACCGCCCCGTCCGCCAGGCCGCCCTCGAGGATCTCGTCCCAGCCGATGAGGCGGCGGCCGCGTTCCGCGAGCCAGCGGCCGAAGTGCCCCATGAACCACGCCTGCAGCTCCCCTACGGCTTCGCCCTGGGGAGACCCCAACTCGTCCGCCAGTCCCAGCTCCCGGACACGGGCCTGCGCGACGGCCGAGGCGCGCCACTGCTCCTTGGGGCACTCGTCGCCGCCGAGGTGCACGAAACGTGACGGGAAGAGGTCCAGCACCTCCTCCAGCACGCCCTCGTAGAAGCGAAGGACGGTGTCGGTGGGGGCGAGGACGTGGGGGCTGACGCCCCAGTCCGTCCACACCTCCAGTGATGCGGTGTCGACCACATCGGTGTTGCCCAGCTCCGGGTAAGCGGCGATGGCGGCCTGCGAGTGACCGGGGATGTCGATCTCGGGGACGACGGTGATGTGCCGCTCGGCGGCGTACGCGACGATCTCGCGCACGTCGTCCTGGGTGTACCGGCCGCCATGCGGCCGCTCGTCCCACAGGGGTGAGGCGCGGTGCCCCACGCGGGTACGGGCGCGGGTGCCGCCCACCTCGGTCAGCCGGGGGTGGCGGCGGATCTCCAGCCGCCAGCCCTGGTCGTCGGTGAGGTGCAGGTGCAGCACGTTGAGCTTGTGCGCGGCGAGCAGGTCGAGGACGCGCAGCACGCCGTCCTTGGGGGTGAAGTGCCGGGCCACGTCGAGCATGAAGCCGCGCCAGGGGAAGCGCGGGGCGTCCTCGACGCGCACCGCGGGCACGGACCGGCAGCGCTCGGCCGGCGCCGCGTACGCGCGCCGGTGGGCGTCGGGGCCGAGCAGCTGGCGCAGCGTCTGGGCGCCCCAGAAGACCCCGGCGGGTGCGCCGCCGGTGATGTCGATGCCGTCGGCATGTACGTCCAGTACGTAGCCCTCAGCACCGAGCCGGGCGGCGACCGCCTCGTCGGTGCGCAGCCGGACGGTGCCGCCCTCCCCCGCGCCGCCCTCGTCCGCGCCGCCGATGCCCAGTGCGCCACGCAGCCAGCGCGCGATCGCCTCGGTACCGGGATCCGCGTCCAGCGCCGTGCCGGCGTCCAGCACGAAGTCCGGGCCCGCGCCGGGCACTACGGAGCGGGGTGCGGGGATCAGATCCGTCAGCGGCACTCCGTACACCTTTCGTTCTGTGAGTTCTCCGTGCCCCTCGAACGGCCCCCCACACGACGCAGCGCGCCTCGCCCGCCCCTCGGAGGGGACGGGCGAAACGCGCTATGAGCCTTAGGCGGTGGGCTACGCGGCCAGGCACGCAGGAAGCCCGTCCAGCAGAGGGGGTCCGGCGTACCCGGAAGAGTTACTTCTTGCCGGCGTCCTTGCCGCCCTTGTCCTTGTCCTTGTCCCCGCCGGAGTTCATCGTCTCGAAGATCTCCTTGCACATGGGACAGACCGGGTACTTCTTGGGGTCGCGCCCGGGCACCCAGACCTTTCCGCACAGCGCGACGACGGGCGTACCCTCCATCGCGCTCGCCATGATCTTGTCCTTCTGGACGTAATGGGCGAATCGCTCGTGGTCACCGTCGCCGTGCGACGTCTGCGGGGTCGGTTCGACAAGCGTGCCGGTGCCCGTACCGCGCTCAGGCTCAAGAGTGCTCATGCGGACCAAGCCTAATTGAGTGAGGGATCGTCCGGATACGTGGCCACCATCGCCAGTTCACTGCGCTGACGCCGCAGGACGGAACGCCACAGCCGCTCCGGCACGGGCGAGGAGACGTCGCCGGGCTCCGACTCGACCACGTACCAGGCACCCTCCTCCAGCTCCTTCTCCAGCTGGCCGGGACCCCAGCCCGCGTAGCCGGCGAAGATGCGCAGCGAGCCCAGCTCGGCGGCGAGCAGCTCGGGCGGCGCCTCCAGGTCCACCAGGCCGATGGCGCCGTGCACGCGCCGCCAGCCCAGCGGGCCGTCCCGCTCGGGCTCTCGCGCGCTCCCGGCGC
>NZ_JBOHCV010000339.1:0-15453 GCF_050698815.1 Streptomyces sp. | reverse complement strand
ATGCGGGACGGCGAGGGCCGCGAGAACCGGGTTCCGGGCGCCGTGACCAACCAGGAACCGTGCGACGGGTCACAGTTCGCCTCAGGGGGCGCATACTGGTGACAATGACGAAGTCAGCCTTCCCCCGCCGCCATCTGCCCTCCAGTCCCTTCAAGGCACCGGTCACGCAGCCTCTCGAACGGTTCGCCATAGGGGACCGGGTCACTCACGACGAGCACGGCCTCGGCCGGGTCGTCGGCATCGAGGACGGGATCGCGGTGCTTGTCGACTTCGGTCCCCTGCTGGAACGGATTCCGAGTCCGTACAGCAAGATGACCAAGCTGTGAGACGGTCGGCCGCGGGCAGCCACAGGCGCCCCGGCCGTCCCACACCCGCGCCCGCACCTCCGTCCTCGACGGACTGCCCCACGCCACCCCCGAACGGGAGACCTCCCATCGACACGACCCCCTTGTTCTCCGCACCCGAACAGGTGCGGCCCCAGACCAGGACGGGATCGCGGCCGCCGAGCACGACGCCCTTCCGGGCTCCGGAATTCGCCGGGGACGACCACGCATCCGAAGCACCCGACGCGACGGTGATCCCCGCGCCCCGGGAGCGGCCGCAGGAACCCTTCGCCGTCTCCGGCGAACCGGCCTGACCCCCGCAGCGGCCGCCCGCCCCGGCCGCTCTCAGCCCTCCAGGCTGAGACTCCACTCCCCCGCACGTCCCGCCAGCGTCACCACGGCGAGCGGATGCGCGTCGATGTTCCAGTACGTGGTGGGGGGCGCCTTCAACGCGTAGCAGAGTGCCGCCCGCAGCACGGCGGGCTCCGCGACCGCGACCATCCAGCCGCCGTCCTCGACCGACGGCCGGGTGTCGAGCCAGCCGCCGATCCGCTGGATGAAGCCGAGCAGCGTCTCCCCGCCGTGCGGCGCGGACCTCGGGTCGGCCAGCCAGTCGTGCACGGCCTGCGGCTCCCGGACAGCCACTTCCTGGAGGGTGCGGCCGCCCCAGCGCCCCATGTCGCAGTCACGCAGCGCCGGCTGGGCCAGCGGCGCGAGACCCAGCGCGTTGCCGGTCTCACGGCAGCGCACCGACGGCGAGCAATAGCGCAGTTCGGCGGCGGCCAGGTGAGAAAGCGCGGGTACCAGCCTCTGCACCTCGTGCCACCCCGCCGGATCGAGCGAACGGCTGTCGCCGAACCGCACGTCCAGCAGGGACGAGCTGCGGCCGGAGGCCAGCAGGGTGAGGCGTAGGGCCATTCCGCGATCGTAGAGCGATCGGCGCCTGTGTTCGATAGTCCGGTTGCGGTTCGCCTCCCTGGTCCGGCCGAAATCGCGCCAGCCGTGGAAACATGCACGTAAGTGTCAAAACGGGCATGTTGAGAGCGGGAGGGCGGTGTGGAGTTCGACGAGGTGGCAGCGGAGTTGTACGGGCTGCTGCCGCCGGAATTCACCGCTGCCAGGAACGACCGCGCGCAGCGGGCCCGTACCGGCGGGCAGCGGGAACTGGCGGAGCAGATCCGCGGCCTGCGCCGGCCCACGGCGGCGGCCTGGGCGAGCAATCTGCTGGTGCGCGAAGAGGAGCAGGTCGCGCCGCTGCTGCGGCTCGGTCGGGAACTGCGCGCCGCACATCGGGACCTGGACGGAACGCAGCTGCGGGCGCTGTCCCGGCAACAGCGGCAATTGGTGAACGCGCTGTCCCGGCAGGCGGCGCAGCTGGCCTCGGCGGCCGGAGCGCCCATCGGCGCCAAGGCTCGGCAGGAGGTGGAGGAGACCCTGCACGCGGTCCTGGCCGATCCGGACGCTGCCCGGGAGTGGGCCACCGGACGGCTGTCGAGACCGCTGAGCGCGCCGGTCGGGTTCGACGCCGCGGCCCGGGAAGCCGCTGCCGGGTCCACTGTGCCGGACAGATCCGGACCAGGTGGTGCGAAGCCGCCGCGCACCGGAGCCGGGAAGAGCCGCCGCCCCCAGGAGAAGAAGGCGGACGCGGCGGCCCGGCGGCAGCGTGACGAGCGTGCCCGGCAGGACGCTCGGAGGGCGGCCGACGAGGCCCGCCGGGTCCGGCAGGAGGCCGAGGCGGCCGAGCGGGACGCCACACAGGCGCGCGCCGGCCGGCAGGAGGCCGAAGAGCTCCTCGGCCGTCTCCGCGGAGAGCTCCGGGAGGCCGAGGAGAACCGGTCCCGGTCCCGGGAGCGGGAACGGGCGGCCGATCAGGCGGAGCGGGCAGCCCGCCGGGCCGCCGACGACGCCGAACGCCGCGCCCGGCGGCTTGCCGAGCGGACCGCATCCGGCGAGAGGGGGCGATGACTCAGGTGACCCTCGCGAGGGCTCGGCCCAGCACCTCGTCGCAGGCGGTACGCAGGCGGCGCACCCCTTCCGCGATCTCCCCCTCGGCGGCGGCCGGCGCGTAGGAGAGCCGCAGATACCGGGCGGCGGGCTCCGCGGCGAAGTAGGGGCGGCCGGGCGCGACCGCGACGCCCGCGCGCAGCGCGGCACCGGCGAGGGCGGCCTCGTCCGCGCCGTCCGGGAGCCGGAGCCACAGGTGGAAGCCGCCCCGTGGCGCGTGCGCGAGGGAGAGCGCCGGCAGTTCCCGCGCGAGAGCGGCGAGCATCACCTCGCGCCGCTGCCGCAGCTGCTCGGCGACGGTGCGCAGATGCCGCGGCCAGGCGGGCGCGCCGACGAGCTCGAGTGCGGCTTCCTGCAGCGGCCGGGAGACGAAGAAGCTGTCCACGGTCTGAACGGCACGCAGCCGCTCCAGCACCGGCCCGTGCGCCGCCAGGGCGCCGACACGGAGGCTGGGTGAGGTGATCTTGGTCAGCGAGCACAGATGGACGACCCTCCCGTCCGGGTCCGCGGCCCGGAGCGTGGGAGGCAGCGGACCGGCGTCCTCGTGGACGAGATGCCTGGCGAAGTCGTCCTCGACGACGAAGGCCCCGGCCTCCTGCGCGGCCCGCAGTACGGCCGCTCTGCGCTCGGCGGAAAGGAGGGCACCGGTCGGGTTCTGGAACAGGGGCTGACAGACGAAGACACGTGCCCCGCTGGCACGGAAGGCCTTGTCCAGCAGCTCGGGGCGCACTCCGTCCGTGTCGACGGGCACCGGTACCGGGCGCAGTCCGGAGGCGCGCGCGGCGGCGAGCAGACCGGGGTAGGTCGGGGACTCGACGAGCACGGCGGCGCCGGGCGGGGCGAGCGCGCGGAGCGCGGTGGTGATGGCGCTCTGACCGCCCCCCGTGATCAGTGCGTCCGCCGCGGTGACACCGCCGGAAGGGCCGCCGATCTCCCGTGCGAACCAGCCGCGCAGCTCGTCCACGCCCTCGACCGGAGGGCGGTCCCAGGCGCCCGGCCGGCGCCCGGCCCGGGCGAGCGCGGCGGCCAGCGCCCGCTCCGGCCGCAGGCCCGGGGGCAGGTAGCCGCCGTTGAACTCGATGACGCCCTGCTGCGGCGCCATGAGCGTGGCGAGCACACCGTCGGCGTCCACACTGCGGGGCACCTGGTCGGCGGACGGATCGGCGCTCAGCGCGACCTCCTGCCAGGAGGTGTCACCCGGCGCAGGCAGCGCCGCGCGCGGACCGGCCCGGAAGATCCCGGCACCGGGGCGGGTGACGACCAGCCCCTCGACCGCGAGCCGGGCAACCGCGCGGGAGACGGTGACGGGGCTGACGCGGTGCGCCTCCACCAGCTCCCTGCTCGATGGCAGTTTCTCTCCCGGGGAGTAGCGGTTCAGATCCCGCCGGAGAGTGGTAGCCAGTTCAGCGACACTGTTACGCTCGTGCATGACACCACAGGATAGCGCTACCGCATCTCATTCGATAGCGGTTCCCGGTACGGCGGAACCCTTCCCGGCTTCTCCTCAGCCCGCGGGCGGCGCTCCCCCTGGGCCTGCACGGGGCAGCGGACTGCTGCTGGCCGCCCTCGGCGTCGTCTGCTTCTCCCTCACCTTTCCCGCCACGGTCTGGGCCCTCGACGGCTTCGGACCCTGGTCGGCCACGACACTGCGGATCTGCCTGGGCGCCCTCTTCGCCGGCGTCGCCCTCGCCGTCTTCCGGGTCCCGGTGCCCGCCCGCCGCCACTGGCCGTGGCTGGCCGTGTCCGCCTCCGGTGTACTGATCGGCTTTCCGCTGCTGACCACGCTCGCACTGCAGACCTCGACCACCGCACACGCGGCCGTGGTCGTCGGCCTGCTGCCGCTGACCACGGCGCTCTACTCCTCGCTGCGCACCGGCTCCCGCCCCTCCCCCGCGTTCTGGGCGGCGGCGCTGGCGGGAGCCGCCGCCGTACTGGCCTTCGCCCTGCAGCAGAGCGGCGGCGCCCCGACCACCGGCGACCTCTACCTCGGCGGCGCGCTGCTGCTCTGCGCCGCCGGTTATGGCGAGGGCGGCCGGCTGGCCCGCGAGCTGTCCGGACTCCAGGTGATCGGCTGGGCGCTGGTGGGCTGCCTGCCGCTGGCGGTGCCGGGCGCGGTGATCGCACTGCTGGCGGAGCCGGCGGAGCTGACCGCGCAGTCGGTGACGGGGCTGGTGTGGGTGGCGGCCGGCTCGCAGCTGATGGGCCTGCTGCTGTGGTACCGCGGGATGGGTGTCGCGGGCGTGGCCAGGGCCAGCCAGACGCAGCTCGCCCAGCCGCTGCTCACCCTCGTCTGGTCGGTCCTGCTGCTCGGCGAACATCTGACGCCGGCCGCGCCCGCCACCGCCGCCGCCGTGCTGATCTGCATCATGCTCGTACGGCGGACCCGCGCCTGACCGAGGCGGACCCGGGCCACTCCCCGTAGACTTACCGGCACAGAGGAATACAGTACGGACATTCCGGTATGCATCCCTGCGAACAGGAGGGTTCTCCTGATGCGAGCGAACACGGGCGACCGTCTGCTGGTACACGGCCGGGTAGTGGGTGACCACGACCGCGTCGCGGAGATCGTCGAGGTGCTGGGCACGGACGGCGAGCCGCCGTTCCGGGTGCGGTTCGACGACGGGCACGAGGCAGTGATGTCACCGGGACCCGATTCCGTCGTGCAGGAGCGCGTGCGGGGGCGGAAGCACAAGAAGGGCTAGTACCCCTCCCGGCAAGCTTTGCCTGTCACGGCACTAGAGCTCCGGTCGCCGGGCCCCACGGCGAGGTCGCCGGCAGTGGTCGGCGACCACCCGGTCCATCCCACCGATGGGGTCCTCGGTCTTTCGCACGTTCATCCTGTCGTTCCTTCCGGCCCCGGCCGAAGTCGTGCCCTCGTACGAGCTTTCGCCCCCGCCCCCCGCGCACGGTGCCCGCAGGGGTAACGTCGGTCGGCAGACCACAGGATCAGCGAAAGGCACGAGGTGACCGACATCGAACGCGTCGGAGTGGTGGGCTGCGGCCAGATGGGCGCCGGCATCGCCGAGGTGTGCGCGCGGGCCGGACTGGACGTCATGGTCGCCGAGACCACGGGCGAGGCCCTGGAGCTGGGCCGCACCCGGCTGGCGAACTCTCTGGGCAAGGCCGCCGAGCGCGGCAAGATCAGCGCGGAGGAGCGGGACGCCACACTGGCGCGGCTCGCCTTCACCACCGACCTGGGCGATTTCGCCGACCGCGATCTCGTCGTCGAGGCGGTCATCGAGAACGAGCAGGTCAAGACTGAGATCTTTCAGGTGCTCGACCAGGTGGTACAGCGCCCCGACGCCATCCTGGCCTCCAACACCTCCTCAATCCCGCTGGTCAAGCTCGCGGTGGCCACCTCCCGCCCGGACCAGGTCATCGGCATCCACTTCTTCAACCCGGCGCCGGTGCAGCAGTTGGTCGAACTCATCCCCGCGCTGACCACCGCGGAGGAGACCATCAAGCGGGCCGAGGCCGCGGTCACCGGCATCCTCGGCAAGCACACGATCCGCGCCCAGGACCGTTCCGGCTTCGTGGTCAACGCCCTGCTGATTCCGTATCTGCTCTCCGCGATCCGGATGTTCGAGTCCGGCATCGCCAGCCGCGAGGACATCGACAACGGCATGGAGATGGGCTGCGCCCACCCGATGGGACCGCTGAAGCTCACCGACCTCATCGGGCTGGACACGGTCGCCTCCGTCGCCGACTCGATGTACGCCGAGTTCAAGGAGCCGCTGTACGCCGCGCCCCCGCTGCTGCAGCGGATGGTGGACGCGGGACGGCTCGGACGTAAGGCGGGCGCGGGCTTCTACGCCTACAGCTGAGCGACTGCCGCACATCGGCGGCCGGAACGCGGTACGGCCTGCGTGGCCGTACCGCGCTTCGCGGCATCAGGTCCTACGCCGCACCGGCGCCACGCAGCACCGCACCGGTGCGCTCGGCTGCTGAGGCGACCGCGGTGTCCCGGGCCGCGGACGCCTCCTCGGCCGTGAGCGTGCGGTCGGCGGCGCGGAAACGCAGCGCGTAGGCCAGCGATTTCTTGCCGCCGCCCAGCTGTTCACCCGCGAAGACGTCGAACAGCCGCAGCGACTCGAGGAGTTCGCCCGCTCCCGCGCACAGCGCCAGCTCGACGTCGGCCGACGGAACGGATTCGTCCACGACCAGCGCCACGTCCCGCGTCGCCACGGGGAAGGTGGAGACACGCGGCGCCGGCACCGGTCCGCCGGCCGCCTGCTCGACCAGGTCGAGACTCAGCTCCATCGCGCAACTGCGCAGCGGCAGCCCCAGCGCCTTCACCACGCGCGGGTGCAGCTCACCGGCGTGTCCGACGAGCGTCTTGGCCCCGTCGACCGAGGCGTGCAGCGCGGCGCAGCGGCCGGGGTGCCACGGCGCGTGCCGGTCGCTCTCCACGGTGAGTTCGACCCCGGCCTCGCGCGCGACCGTACGGGCGGACTCGACCGCGTCGGCCCAGTCACCCGCGCGGCCCTCGCCCCACCAGCCCGGCTGCTCGCGGGAGCCCGCGAGCACGGCGGCCACATGCCGCGGCTGGTAGGGCAGCGCGGCGCCGAGGGAGGCGATCTCCTCGTCGCTCGGCCGGGCGTCGACCCGCAGCCGCTCGGCCCGGGTCTCCGCACCGGTCGGCCGGAAGACCAGACCGGTTTCGTACAGGGCCAGATCGTGGCTGCCGCGGCCGTCGTTGCGGCGCAGCGCGGCGAGCAGACCCGGCAGCAGCGTGGTACGCAGCGCGGGCTCCTCGTCTGAGAGCGGATTGACCAGCGTCACAGTGCGGCGCCGCCGGTCGTCCGCGGCCAGGCCGAGCTGGTCGAGGGAAGCGGCCCCGACGAAGGGGTAGTTGAGCGCCTCGACGTACCCGGCGCCGGCCAACGCCCGGCCCACCCGGCGGTGCAGCCGCTGCCGTTCGGTCAGCCCGCGGCCCGCGGGCGGCCTGGGCAGGGTGGAGGGAAGGTTCTCGTACCCCTCCAGCCGGATGACCTCCTCGGCGAGGTCGTTGGGGTCGGCCAGGTCGGACCGCCAGGAGGGCACGGTCACGGTCAGCTCGTCCTGCCCGTACACGTCGCAGCCCACCTGGAGCAGGCGGCGGACGACGGTCTCGCGGCCGTACGTCACGCCCGCGACGCGGTCCGGATGGTCGGCCGCGATCTTGATGGTGTGCGGGCCTGACGGGGTGACGACCTCGGTCACTCCGGCCCCCGCGCTGCCGCCGGCGAGCAGCACCAGCAGGTCCACGGTGCGCTGGGCGGCAGCCGGGGCGGCCATCGGGTCGACGCCGCGCTCGAAGCGCCGGGACGCCTCCGAGGAGACCTTGTGGCGGCGGCTCGTACGCGCGACGGTGACCGGGTCGAAGTGCGCGGCCTCCACGACGATCTCCCTCGTGCCGCGCCACTCGCCGGTCTCCGGGTCCTGGGCGGGGTCGGCGATCTCGCTGCTGGCGCCGCCCATCACACCGGCGAGACCGATGGGACCGGCGTCGTCGGCGATGACGAGATCGTCGGCGTTCAGCGTGCGCTTGCTGCCCACCAGGGTGGTCAGCCGCTCGCCCTGGACGGCGCGACGGACCGTGATGGGGCCCTCGAGCCGGGCGCGGTCGTAGGCGTGCAGCGGCGAACCCAGTTCGAGCATCACGTAGTTGGTGATGTCGACGGGCAGCGACACCGGGCGCATGCCCGCCTTCTGCAGTCGCCGCACCAGCCAGATCGGCGACCGGGCCTCGGGCCGCAGCCCGGTGACCGTACGGGCGGTGAAGCGGTCGCAGCCCACCGGGTCGCCGATCTCGACCGGGAAGCCGTGCGCGTTGGGCGCGGGCACGTCGAGCAGTGCCGGGTCGCGCAGCTCGCGCTTGTAGGCGGTGGCGGTCTCGCGGGCGATGCCGCGCATGGACAGGCAGTAGCCCCGGTCGGGGGTGACGGCGATGTCCAGTACCTCGTCGACGAGTTCAAGCAGCTCGATGGCGTCGGTGCCCGGCTCGTACTCGGGCGGAAGCACGATGATTCCCTCATGATCGTCGCCCATGTCCAGCTCGCGGGCCGAGCAGATCATGCCCTCGGAGACCTTGCCGTAGGTCTTGCGTGCGCTGATGGCGAAGTCGCCGGGCAGCACGGCGCCGGGCAGCACGACCACGACCTTGTCGCCGACGGCGAAGTTGGTGGCACCGCAGACGATGTTCTGCGGCTCACCCGTGCCGTTGGCATCCGCGACGTCGACCTGGCAGTAGCGGATCGGCTTCTTGAATTCGGTCAGCTCCTCGATGGCGAGGACCTTGCCGACGACGAGCGGTCCCTTGAGCCCGGCGCCGAGGCGCTCGACGGTCTCGACCTCAAGGCCGGCATCGATCAGCCTCGCCGCGACGTCGCGGCCGGTCTCACCGGCCGGCAGCTCGACGTACTCTCGCAGCCACGAAAGCGGGACCCGCATCAGATCTCCATCCCGAACGGCCTGGTGAAGCGCACGTCACCCTCGACCATGTCTCGCATGTCCTCGACGTTGTGGCGGAACATCATCATCCGCTCGATCCCGAAGCCGAAGGCGAATCCGCTGTACTTCTCCGGGTCGACCCCGCAGGCGGTCAGCACCCGCGGGTTGACCATTCCGCAGCCGCCCAGCTCGATCCAGCCCTCGCTGGAGCAGGTGCGGCAGGGGTTGTCGGGGTCGCCGACCGATTCGCCGTGGCAGCGGTAGCAGACCATGTCCATCTCGGCCGACGGCTCGGTGAACGGGAAGTAGTTGGGACGCAGCCGTGTGTGCACGTCCCCGCCGAACAGTTCCCGCACCATGTGGTCGAGGGTGCCCTTGAGGTCGGCCATGGTCAGACCCTCGTCGATGGCCAGCAGTTCGACCTGGGTGAAGACGGGGGTGTGGGTGGCGTCCAGCTCGTCGGTGCGGAAGACCCGGCCGGGACAGATGACATAGACCGGCGGCTCGCGGTCGAGCATCGAACGGATCTGCACGGGTGAGGTGTGGGTCCGCAGGACGACGCCGCTGTCACCCTCGCCGTCCTCCGCGGCCCGTACGAAGAAGGTGTCCTGCATCATGCGCGCCGGGTGGTCCGGGGCGAAGTTGAGCGCGTCGAAGTTGAACCACTCCGCCTCGACCTCGGGGCCCTCGGCCACCTCGTATCCCATGGCGACGAAGATGTCCTCGACGCGCTCGCAGAAGGTGGTCAGCGGATGCCGGGCGCCGGCGGGCGAGCGGTCGAAGGGCAGCGTGACGTCCACCGCCTCCTCGACGAGCACCCGCTCGTCCCGCTCGCGCTCCAGTTCCTCCTGCCGCGATTTCAGCGCCTGGCCGACCGCGCCGCGCGCCTGCCCGACGCGCTTGCCGGCCTCGGCCTTCGCGTGCGGGGGCAGGGCGCCGATCTCACGGTTGGCGAGGGCCAGCGGGGAGCGGTCGCCGGCGTGGGCGGCCTTCACCTCACGGAGCGCCTCGAGATCAACCGCGGCGCCGATGGCGGTGATCGCCTCGTCCTTCGCCCGGTCGATCGCTTCCGGTTTCAGTGCCTCGACCTCGACAGGGTCGTACGACTTATTGGGTGCGGACATCTTTTCCCGTACTTCCGATTGGCTTCGGCTGCGCAACAGTGCCAACAGCCGAGTCTAGAGGGGCGCGCGTGATCACTCGTACGCGCGTGAGTGCTGCGCATGCCCCGGCGGGCCCGGAGAAGCCCGTGCGCGCCGCTCAGGCCAGGAAGGCCGGGGCACCCACGGGCAGGGTAAATCGGAACTGGGCGCCGCCCGCGGCCGCGCGGGCGACGGTGATCGTCCCGCCGTGCGCCTCCACGATGCCCTTGACGATGTACAGGCCCAGGCCGGTGCCGCCGCGCTTGCTGCCCCGCCAGAAGCGGGTGAAGACACGGCCCATCGACTCCTCGGGGATGCCGGGGCCTTCGTCGCTCACGGTGACTGCCGTTCCTTCCTCATCACTACGGGTCGGCGCGGGCGCCACCTCGATGGTGACGGTTCCCTCGCCGTGGCGCACGGCGTTTTCCAGCAGATTGCCGAGCACCTGGTCGATCTTGTCGGGGTCGGCCCACAGACCGGGCAGCGGTTCGCTGACGCGGGTGACGAAGCGTTCCGCGGGCCGGCCGACGGCGACGTGCGCCTCGATGTGGCGGCGGACGGCGGCGACCATGTCCACAGGCTGGCGGCGTAGCTCCAGCCGGCCGGAGTCGATACGGGAGATGTCCAGCAGCTCGGCGATCAGCCGGGTGACGCGGTTGGCGTCGGCATCGACCGTCTCCAGCATCAGCCGCTTCTGGTCGTCGGTGAACCTCTCCCACTTCGCCAGCAGCGTCGCCGTGAAGCCCTTCACCGAGGTGAGCGGCGAACGCAGCTCGTGCGCGACGGTGGCGATCAGCTCCGCGTGGCTGCGCTCGGCGCGACGCCGCGCCTCGGTGCCGCGCAGGGTCACGACCAGGCGCTGTACGGGGCCTTTCGGGTACGCCCGCACGTACCGCGCCGCGACCAGCACCTCCCGGCCGCCGGGCAGCAGCAGATTGCGCTCGGGCTGCCCGCTGCGAGTGGCGAGACCGCCATAGGGGTCGGTGACCTGCCACCAGCGGCAGCCGTTGACGTCCTCCAGCGGCAGCGCGCTGTTCAGGGACCTGCCCAGCGCCTCCGACGCGTCGATTCCGGTGATGCGGGCAGCCGCGGCGTTGAAGTGGACGACGCGGCCGGTGGCGTCGGCGACGACCAGGCCATCGGGCAGGTCGTCGGGGTGCAGACCGAGCCCTGGGGACTGTTCGGGCTGCTCCACGCCCTCATCGGCCAGAGCGTCGGCGGCGGGGGCGTCCTGGTAGGCGTCGGACCGGACTTCACGCGGCTGCGCGCCGTGCGACCGCACGTCCATCCCCGCTGCACCCCCTCTCGGGCTCCACCCCGGGCGGGTCACTCTACTAGTGCGTGGCGCGCTGCGCCCGGGCGGAGGCGTACAGGCAGACGGCGGCGGCCGTCGCGAGGTTGAGACTCTCCGCGCGGCCGTGAATCGGCACGCGTACCGCCGCGTCCGCGAGGGCGCGGGTCTCCGCGGGCAGGCCCCACGCCTCGTTGCCGAAGATCCACCCGGTGGGGCCGCTCATGGTGCCGCCGTCGAGTTCGTCGTCCAGGTCCTGCTCGCCGGTGCCGTCCGCGGCGAGCAGCCGGACCCCGGCGGTACGCAGTCCCTCGGCAGCGGCTCCGACGGGGACACCCACGGCGACGGGCAGGTGGAAGAGCGAACCGGCGGAAGCCCGTACCGCCTTGGGGTTGTAGAGGTCGACGGAGGCGTCGGTGAGGATCACGGCATCGGCGCCCGCGGCGTCGGCACAGCGCAGCACCGTGCCCGCGTTGCCCGGGTCGCGTACATGCGCGAGGACGGCCACCAGCCGGGGGCGGGCGGCGAGCAGCGCGTCCAGCGGGCGGTCGATGAAGCGGCAGACCCCGATGAGGCCCTGGGGGCTGACGGTCTGCGCGATGTCGGCCACGGTCGCCTCGGCGGCAAGGTGCACGCGGGCGCCCGCGTCCCGCGCCTCGCCGACGATCCGGGAGTGCCGGGCGGCGGCCTCGGGGGTGGCGAAGAGTTCGAGCAGGGCCGGAGCGGCGGCAGCGGATTCGGCGGTTTCCGTGCCGGTGCCGGTGTCACCGCTGCGGCAGGCCACGGCCTCGCGTACGGCCTGCGGGCCCTCGGCGAGGAATCGGCGCTCCTTCGTACGGAAGTTGCGGCGGACCAGCCGCCGCGCCGCGGCGACGCGAGGGGAGCGCGGGGAGATCAGGTCGGGGGTGCCCATGGCTGCGGCTCACTTGGTCGATCGTGCCCGCACGGCGGCGGCCCCGCGGGTGCGGCACAGCAGACCCGCAGGCACGCTGCCTGCGGGTCCGTTCGTCCGCGGTTGCCCGCTCACGGGTGCGGTTCAGGCGGCCTTCGGTGCGTTGACGTCGTCCGGAAGGGCCTTCTGCGCCACCTCGACGAGGACGGTGAAGGCACCGGCGTCGTTGACCGCGAGGTCGGCGAGGATCTTGCGGTCCACCTCGACGTTGGCGGCCTTCAGACCCTGGATGAAGCGGTTGTAGGTGATGCCGTTGGCGCGGGCAGCGGCGTTGATGCGCTGGATCCACAGCTGACGGAAGTCGCCCTTGCGCCGCTTGCGGTCGTTGTAGTTGTAGACGTAGGAGTGGGTGACCTGCTCCTTCGCCTTCCGGTACAGGCGGGAACGCTGGCCACGGTAGCCGCTGGCCTGCTCCAGGATCGCCCGGCGCTTCTTGTGTGCGTTGACTGCCCGCTTGACGCGTGCCACTTGATGACTCCTTGTACACGGGGCCGGTCTGGTGGGACGACCACCCGGCCCGAATCGAAATGGATCCCGGTCGCGCGGGTCTTACTTGCCGAGAAGCTTCTTGGCCTTCTTGGCGTCTCCCGGGGCCAGCTCGGTCGTGCCGGCGAGGCGGCGCGTCAGCGAGGACGCCTTGTGCTCGAGATAGTGGCGGCGACCGGCACGCTGGCGCATCACCTTGCCGGAGCCGGTGAGCTTGAAGCGCTTACGGGCACCACTGTGCGTCTTGTTCTTCGGCATGTCGCCGTTCACTCCTCGTCGTGACGCTCCCACCGGCCGGCCGGTGAGCCGGCATGCGGAAGCGTCATGTGTCGCTGGTTCGGTTTTCCGAGGCAGGGCCCCAGGAGGGGCTCACGCCTCGGCGGGCTCCTCGACAGGGCTGGTGTCCTGCTGGTTCTCCGGCAGGCGGCCTGCCTTGCGGGCGGCCTGTGCCTCCCTGGCTTCGGCCATCGCCTCGGTCTTCTTCTTGTGCGGACCGAGCACCATGATCATGTTGCGGCCGTCCTGCTTCGGGTTGGATTCCACGAAGCCGAGGTCGGCGACATCGTCCGCGAGCCGCTGGAGCAGCCGGAAGCCCAGCTCGGGGCGGGACTGCTCACGACCGCGGAACATGATCGTGATCTTGACCTTGTCACCCTGCTTGAGGAACCGGACGACGTGACCCTTTTTGGTGTCGTAGTCGTGCGGATCGATCTTCGGCCGGAGCTTCATCTCCTTGATGACCGTGTGCGCCTGGTTCTTGCGCGCCTCACGGGCCTTCATGGCCGACTCGTATTTGAACTTTCCGTAGTCCATGAGCTTGCACACCGGCGGACGTGCTGTCGCCGCCACCTCGACCAGGTCGAGGTCGTATTCCTGTGCGAGCTCCAGGGCCTTGGCAAGTGGCACGATGCCGACCTGCTCGCCACTGGGACCGACGAGTCGCACCTCGGGGACGCGAATCCGGTCGTTGATGCGGGGCTCAGCGCTAATGGGGCCTCCTCGGGTACACCACGCGACGGTCTGGCGGACGGCCGCATGCGAGTCTTTATGACGTGTGACCACCGGGGCGAGACGCGGAAAACGCCCCGTACCGGACACAGGCGGGGCTCCACAAAGACCGGGAGCACCGTCGCGGTGGTCCGCGGGGCGCAGCCTGACCATTGACCCGCGGTCCCTGGAGACCGTCAGGTGGGAGTCCGGAGCCTCCACTTGCGGGCTGGAGAGCGTTCCCCAGCCGGTCGATATCCCAGCATACCAGGGGCCGGGAGCGGTCCCCACCGGAGTGGGCGCCGGCTCCGGGGGCATAGGCTGGCCGCCATGAGCGACGACGCCGCCGCCGGCCCTCAGGGGCCCGCTGACCAGACTCCGGACTTCGACAGCATGACCCGCGACATCGCGGACGTGCCGGCGGTCGAGGTGATCACCACTGTCGCGGTGCACCTGATGAGTTCCGCGGCGGTCAACCTCGGCCTGTCCGAGGAGGGCGAGCAGCACCGGGACCTGGACGAGGCGCGCAAGCTCATCCACGCCCTGGCCGGTCTGATCACCGCGAGCGCCACGGAGATCGGCTCTTACCACGCGGCGCCACTGCGTGACGGCCTGAAGTCGCTGCAGCTGGCGTTCCGCGAGGCCTCGGAGGTACCGGACGAGCCGGGCCAGGGTCCCGGCGAGAAGTTCACCGGTCCGGTCCTCGGCCACAGCGGGGCCTGAGCGGCGCGGGACCGGTGAACCGCCGGTCCGGGCCGGGTCAGCGGACGGGGGCACCGGAGGGTTCAGGGTGCCTGTTCGGCTGCGCCGGGGTCGCCGGATGCGTGACGCGGTGCACCGCTGCCGCCAGAACGGCCCCCACCAGGGGCGCCACGAGGAACAGCCACAGCTGGGTGAGGGCCGCGCCGCCCGCGAAGATGGCGGGGCCGAGGCTGCGGGCCGGATTGACGGAGGCGCCGGTCAGCGGGATGCCGATCAGGCTGACCACCGCCAGTACCGTGCCGATGGGCAGCCCGGCGAAGCCCGCGACGGTCACCTTGTGCGTCACGGACAGGAAGACGTAGACGAGCAGCGCCGTCAGCAGCAGCTCGACGATGAAAGCGCCGCCGAGGTTGATCCGTACCGCGGACCGGTCGCCGAAGCCGTTGCTGCCGAAGGTCTCGCTGATCTTGAGGCCGGGCACCTGCTTGGCGACCAGGAAGAGCAGCGCCGCCCCGGCGATGGCCCCGGCGAGCTGGGCGACCCAGTACCTGATGGCGGTCGGCAGGTCCAGGCGCTTGGCGACGAGCATCCCGAGGGTGACCGCCGGGTTCACGTGGGAACCGGAGACCGGCCCGATCACGTAGGCGAGGACCAGCAGGGTGAAGCCGAACGCCAGCGCGATGCCGAGCGTACCGATGTACTCACCCGACAGCACCGAGGCGCCGACCGCGAAGAAGACGAGGACCAGGGTTCCAAGGAATTCGGCCACAGGGGACTGCAGCTCGGTCTCGGTCGACATGGCACTCCTGACACGTCGGGGATGACTGATCACCATCCGAGTCTCCGCCGCCCGCGACGCGAGCGCATGTCGAATCGGCGACCCGCCCGTCAGCGCTGGTAGAGAGCGTCGCCCGGCAGGACGCTGCCGGGCGGGAGCAGAGCCAGTTCGAGGCCGCGTACGAGCCGGGAGCGCAGCGTCTCGTCCGCGGCCAGTGCCGAGGCCAGCCGCCGCAGGATCGTGGGGGGCCCGGCGGCGTCGGCATCGGGGGTGAGCGCCAGCGCCAGGGTGGCATCGGTGTCCGCGCCGCCCGGCGCCAGGTGCGCGCCGGCCACCCACGGTTCGGCTGCCAGCAC
>NZ_JBOHCV010000338.1:0-18183 GCF_050698815.1 Streptomyces sp. | reverse complement strand
GCGCTGCATGGCCACGGCGGCGGCAGCGCCGCCCGCCACGGCGCCGACGCCCGCGGCTGCCGGGATGCCGACCCTCGCCGCCTTCCGGGCGGTCCGGTAGTCCCGCAGCCGCCAGCCCATCTCGCGCGCGTGGTCGCGAAGCCGGCTGTCAGGATTGATCGCATACGGATAGCCGACGAGCGAGAGCATCGGAATGTCGTTCGCCGAGTCGCTGTACGCGGCGCACCGCTCCAGTTCCAGGTCCTCGGCGGCGGCGAGCGCCCGTACGGCCTCCGCCTTGGCGGGACCGTGCAGCGGCTCTCCGACCAGCCTGCCCGTGTAGACGCCGTCCACCGATTCGGCGACGGTGCCGAGGGCGCCGGTCAGCCCGAGCCGGCGGGCGACGATGGTGGCGGTCTCCACGGGTGCGGCCGTGACGAGCCACACCTTCTGGCCGGCGTCGAGGTGCGCCTGGGCGAGGGCGCGGGTGCCGGGCCAGATACGGCCGGCCATGTACTCGTCGTAGATCTCCTCGCCTATGTCCACCAGTTCGGACACGTGATGGCCCTTGACGATGGACAGCGCACTGGAGCGTACGTCCGCCATGTGCCCGGCGTTCTCGGTGCCCGCCATCCGGAAGTAGGTCTGCTGCCAGGCGAAGCGGGCGAGTTCACGCTTCTCGAAGAACTTGCGCTTGTAGAGGCCGCGTCCGAGGTGGAAGATCGCCGCGCCCTGCATCACCGTGTTGTCGAGGTCGAAGAAGGCGGCGCCGCGGATGTCCCCGGCGACCGGGAACTCCGGTTCGCCCGCCGCTCCCTCCGGCTGCTCCTGCTCCTGCTTGCGGGCCGCCTCGGCGGCGGCCTCACCCGCGAGCACGCTGCGCGCGGTCGCGGTCCGGTTGCGGCGGGTGAGCCAGGACCAGACGAGTTCGGGACGAGGGCGGGAGGGCATGTCCCCGAGGATAGCCACTACGGGCGCCCGCACCGTTACGCCCGGGTGTCCGGCTGTTGGCGGGCGGGCGACCCTGAATGCCGTGCGCCGCCTGTGCAGCGATACAACAGTGAAGTGTGGTGACGGTGAAGCGTGACAATGGAGTACATGAAGACTGTCACGCTGATCGGTAAGCCCGGGTGTCATCTGTGCGAGGTGGCGCGGGACGTGGTCGTCCGGGTGTGTGCCGAGGCCGGGGCGGCCTGGGAGGAGAAGGACATCAACACCGACCCGGAGCTGTACCGGAAATACTGGGAGCAGATTCCCGTTGTACTGGTGGACGGCGCGCAGCACGACTTCTGGCGGGTGGATCCGCGGCGGCTGCGCGCGGCGCTCGATGCGTGAGTGACGGGCCGCGGCGGCGAATATGACGTGAGGAGTGTGACGGGTGTCGCTGCTGATGCGTGTGGCGCCGGTCACGTTGACCGGACAAATTGGACAGCTCTTTTGTGCACGCGTTCACAAAGGCATAGCCTGGGCGCGATGGAGCGGTCAGGCCGCGCGCTTCGCGCAGGACCGCTCACCGCTTCGCGCAACTGGCAGGAGCACCGTGGCAACTGGCCGAAATCATCGACCGGCGACGAGTCGCAGCCGAGGGATCCCCGAGGCCACCGTGGCCCGCCTTCCGCTGTATCTGCGGGCACTCACCGCGCTCTCCGAGCGCTCGGTGCCCACGGTCTCGTCGGAGGAGCTGGCGGCCGCCGCCGGGGTCAACTCGGCCAAGCTGCGCAAGGACTTCTCCTACCTCGGCTCCTACGGCACCCGCGGTGTCGGCTACGACGTCGAATACCTCGTCTACCAGATCTCCCGTGAACTCGGCCTGACCCAGGACTGGCCCGTCGTCATCGTCGGCATCGGCAACCTCGGCGCCGCGCTCGCCAACTACGGCGGATTCGCCTCCCGCGGATTCCGCGTCGCCGCCCTGATAGACGCCGACCCGTCCCTCACCGGGCGGCACGTCGCGGGCATCTCGGTGCAGCACACCGACGAGCTCGAGAAGATCATCGACGACAACGGCGTCTCCATCGGTGTGATCGCCACCCCCGCGGGCGCCGCCCAGCAGGTGTGCGAGCGGTTCGTCGCCGCCGGGATCACCTCCATCCTCAACTTCGCACCGACCGTGCTGTCCGTTCCCGAGGGTGTGGACGTACGGAAGGTCGACCTCTCCATCGAGCTGCAGATCCTCGCCTTCCACGAGCAGCGCAAGGCGGGCGAGGACGTGCCCGAGGACGAGGAGACCACTCCGCCGGCGGCTCCGCCCGCCGCAGCGGTGACCAAGCGCCCCAAGCCGGGACCTGACGGGGATGTCCCCGCCGTGATGCCGGCATGAGTCTGCTCGTCGTCGGTCTGAGTCATCGCAGCGCGCCGGTGAGCGTGCTCGACCGGGCCGCCCTCGCGCCGCAGGTACGCAGCAAGCTGCTCCAGGACGTGATGGGCGCGGAGCCCGCGGCGGAGGCGGCGGTGCTCTCCACCTGCAACCGGATCGAGCTCTACGCCGACGTCGACAAGTTCCACGCCGGTGTCGCCGAGCTGTCCACGCTGCTCGCGCGGCACAGCGGCGTCGGCTTGGAGGAGCTGACTCCCCATCTCTACGTGCACTACGAGGACCGGGCCGTCCATCATCTGTTCTCGGTGGCCTGCGGCCTGGACTCGATGGTCGTCGGCGAGGGCCAGATTCTGGGCCAGATCAAGGACGCGCTCGCCGTCGCCCAGGACCAGCACACGGCGGGACGGCTGCTCAACGACCTCTTCCAGCAGGCGCTGCGCGCCGGGAAGCGGGCGCACAGCGAGACCGGCATCGACAAGGCGGGCCAGTCGCTGGTCACCTTCGGCCTCGAGCAGCTCGCCGGCGACGAGCCGGTCGCCGAGTGGGTACGCGGCAAGCGTGCCCTCGTCATCGGCGCCGGGTCCATGTCGGCCCTGGCCGCGACGACCCTCGCGCGCGCCGGGGTCGCCGAACTGGTGATCGCCAACAGGACGCTGGACCGCGCCGAGCGGCTGGCCTCCGGCCTGGACATGGGAGCGGCGCACGCCCTCCCGATACACCGTGTCCCGGCGGAACTCCCGAGCGCGGACATCGTCGTCTCCTGTACGGGCGCGGCCGGCCTCGTCCTCACCGCAGACGCGGTGCGCGACGCGGTCCTGCACCGGGACTCCGGCCCTGGCCACGGCTCCGCGGCGGCCTCGCCCCTCGCGCTGCTCGACCTGGCCATGCCCCGTGACGTCGACGCCGCCGTGCACCGCGTGGAGCGGGTCCGGCTGGTCGACATCGAGTCGCTCGCCGAAGCGGCGGCGGACGCGCCGCTGGCCGCCGACGTGGACGCCGTCCGCGCCATCGTCAGCGAGGAGGTCGGCGCCTTCGGTGCCGCGCAGCGGGCCGCGACGATCACCCCGACCGTCGTCGCCCTGCGCACCATGGCCGCCGATGTCGTCGCCACCGAGGTGGCCCGGCTGGAGGGGCGGCTGCATGGACTCGACGACAAGCAGCGCGCGGAGATCACACAGACCGTGCGCCGCGTCGTGGACAAGCTCCTGCACGCGCCGACGGTGCGCGTGAAGGAGCTCGCCGGTGAACCCGGCGGCGCGGGATACGCCGACGCGCTGCGCGAACTCTTCGACCTCGACCCGCAAGCCGTCGCCGCCGTCAGCAGCCCGGCGCCGGTGACGCCCGAGGTCCCGGCACCCGCGGGGTCCCCCGACCGTACGGCGGACTCGACGGCAGGTGGACGGCTATGAGCGGGCGACGCCGGCCGGAGCGGCGCCGGACAGAGCAGGGCCGGTCGCAACGGCGCCGGAGCGAGCAAGTGAACGAAAGGTGCGCACCGCGCGAGAGCGCGGCCGAGCGCGACGAGGTGAGCGCATGAGCAACACCACGGGAGCAGCCCTCCGGCTGGGTACCCGGCGCAGCAAGCTCGCCATGGCCCAGTCGGGCATCGTGGCCGAGCAGGTCCGCCGGCTGACGGGCCGCCCCGTCGAGCTGGTCGAGATCACGACGTACGGGGACGTCAGCAAGGAGCAGCTCGCCCAGATCGGCGGCACCGGCGTCTTCGTCACCGCCCTGCGCGACGCGCTGCTGGCCGGTGAGGTCGACTTCGCGGTGCACTCCCTCAAGGACCTGCCCACGGCCCAGCCCGGCGACCTGACCGTCGCCGCCGTGCCGGAGCGCGCGGACGCGCGTGACGCGCTGGTGGCCCGGGACGGGCTGGACTTCGAGCGGCTGGTCCGCACGGCCGAGGTCTCGGGGCGGCCCGCCCGCGTGGGTACCGGTTCGCCGCGCCGCATGGCGCAGCTGAACTCCTGGGCCCGCGGTCTCGGCGTGCGGGTCGACACCGTGCCGATCCGTGGGAACATCGACACACGCATCGGGTACGTGCGCTCCGGCGACCTTGACGCGGTGGTGCTCGCAGCCGCCGGGCTGCGGCGCATCGGCCGCCTCGACGAGGTCACCGAGCTGCTCAGCCCCGACACCGTCTTGCCCGCCCCCGGCCAGGGGGCACTGGCCGTCGAGTGTGCGTCCGCCAACGCGCACCTGGCTGCCCAGCTCGCCGAGCTCGACGACCCGGACACCCGGGCCGCCGTGACCGCCGAGCGAACTCTGCTCGCCGCCTTGGAGGCCGGCTGCAGCGCACCTGTGGGAGCGCTGGCCGACCTGCTTGTCGACGGGCAGGTTGCCACCGAAATGCGCCTGCGCGGCGTCGTCGGCACCACCGACGGCGAAACGCTGGTGCAGCTGTCCACCACCGGTCCCGTACCGGCGTCCGCCGCCGACGCCGCGATCCCGCAACAGCTGGGTCGCGAACTCGCCGACGAGATGCTCGCCAAGGGTGCTGCCGGTCTGATGGGGGAGCGAGCACTTTGAGCCCCACCGCCGCCCACAATTCGCCAACTCAGCACCTCTACGGTGCACACGGACACGTCACCTTTCTCGGTGCCGGGCCCGGAGACCCGGGTCTGCTGACGCTGCGCGGCGTCGAGGCACTCGCGCAGGCCGATGTGCTTGTCGCCGACCCGCAGGTGTACGACGTCGTCCGGGCCCATGCACGGGCAGGGGTGGACACTCCGCTCCGGGTGGAAACCGACGGGACGTCAACTGCCCCCGGGCCCACGGGTGGTGGTGCAGCAGATCTTGCCATGGCCGCCGCACGGGCGGGCAAGCGGGTCGTGCGTGCCGTCACCGGTGACCCCGGCCTGGACGCGGACGCGGCGCGCGAGATGCTGGCCTGCGCAGGTGAGGGCATCCCCTTCGAGGTGGTGCCCGGCATCGCGACCGCGGTCGGGGTGCCCGCGTACGCCGGTGTGCCGCTGCGCGACGCGCAGGGCACCGACGTCCGCTTCATCGACGCGCGCAGCGCCGACGACAGATGCTGGACCGAGGTCGGCGCGAGCGATGCGACCGTCGTCGTCTCGGCCACCCTGGACTCGGTCGTCTCGGTGGCCGGTGAACTGGTGGCGGCGGGCCGCAAGCCCGACACCCCGCTGACGGTCACCGCCGCGGGCACCACGACCCGGCAGCGCACCTGGACCGCCACCGTCGGCACCATCAGCCAGCTGCTCAAGTCCACGAAGGTGCTGCCTTCCGCCGATGGCGGTCAGCCGGTCATAGCCGTCGTCGGGGAACGCAGCGCCGCCGCGCAGCGCCAGCAGCTCGCCTGGTTCGAGTCCAAGCCGCTGTTCGGCTGGCAGGTGCTGGTGCCGCGCACGAGGGAGCAGGCGGCTTCGCTCTCCGACCAGCTGCGCAGCTACGGCGCGGTGCCGGCCGAGGTGCCCACCATCGCCGTCGAACCGCCGCGCACCCCGCAGCAGATGGAGCGCGCGGTCAAGGGCCTGGTCACCGGCCGCTACGAGTGGATCGCCTTCACCTCCGTCAACGCGGTGAAGGCGGTGCGGGAGAAGTTCGAGGAGTACGGACTGGACGCCCGCGCCTTCGCCGGGATCAAGGTCGCGGCGGTCGGTGAGCAGACCGCCGCCTCGCTGATCGAGTTCGGCGTACGTCCCGACCTGGTGCCCAGCGGCGAGCAGTCGGCCGCCGGGCTGCTGGAGGACTGGCCGCCCTACGATCCGGTCTTCGACCCCATCGACCGCGTCTTCCTGCCCCGCGCCGACATCGCCACCGAGACCCTGGTGGCCGGGCTCATCGAGCTGGGCTGGGAGGTCGACGACGTGACCGCGTACCGCACGGTGCGGGCCTCGCCGCCGGCCGCCGAGACGCGGGAGGCCATCAAGGGCGGCGGCTTCGACGCGGTGCTCTTCACCTCGTCCTCCACGGTGCGCAACCTGGTCGGCATCGCGGGCAAGCCGCACAACGTGACCGTCATCGCCTGCATCGGCCCGGCCACCGCCAAGACGGCGGAGGAGCACGGGCTGCGGGTGGACGTGATGTCGCCGGAGCCCTCGGTGCACAGACTGGCGGAGGCGCTGGCGGACTTCGGCGCGAAGCGCCGCGCGGAGGCCGTCGCGGCGGGCGACGTCGTGAAGCGGCCGAGCGAGAAGCGCCCGGCCTGGAGGAGGGCACGCACATCGTGAGCAGGCACGTTTCCGCGGGTACCGGCACCACCGGCTCCGGGTTCCCGGCGGTGCGCCCGCGCCGGCTGCGTACCACCCCGGCCATGCGCCGGATGGTCGCCGAGCACCGGCCGCACCCGGCCGATCTGATCCTGCCCGTCTTCGTACGGGACGGCATCAGCGAGCCGGTGCCGGTCTCGTCCATGCCGGGCGTCGTGCAGCACACGCGGGAGACGCTCAAGAAGGCCGCTGCCGAGGCCGTACGGGCGGGCGTCGGCGGCATCATGATCTACGGCGTGCCGGCGGAGGAGGACAAGGACGCCGTCGGAAGCTGCGGCACCGACCCGGACGGCATTCTGCAGGTCGCGCTGCGGGACGTACGGGCGGAGGTCGGCGATGATCTCGTCATCATGTCCGACCTGTGCCTGGACGAGTTCACCGACCACGGCCACTGCGGTGTCCTGGACGCCGAGGGCCGGGTCGACAACGACGCCACCCTGGAGCGGTACGCCGAGATGGCCTGCGTCCAGGCGGCGGCGGGCGCCCACACGCTCGGCCCGAGCGGCATGATGGACGGCCAGATCGGCCACGTCCGCAGGGCCCTGGACGAGGCGGGCCACCAGGACGTGTCGCTCTTCGCCTACACCGCGAAGTACTCCTCGGCCTTCTACGGCCCCTTCCGTGAGGCCGTGGGCTCATCGCTGAAGGGCGACCGCAGGACGTACCAGCAGGACCCCGCCAACGCCCGCGAGGCACTCCGCGAACTCTCCCTCGACCTGGCGGAGGGCGCGGACATGGTCATGGTCAAGCCCGGCCTGCCGAACCTGGACATTCTCCGCGACTTCGCCGACAGGGCGGACGTGCCGGTGGGCGTCTACCAGATCTCCGGCGAGTACGCGATGGTCGAGGCCGCGGCGCGGAACGGCTGGATCGACCGCGACCAGGCCGTGATGGAGACCCTCACCAGCTTCAAGCGCGCGGGTGCGAACCTGATCCTCACCTACTGGGCGACGGAGGCCGCGGGCAAGCTGTAGCGCCTGTCCGGCGGATCAGCCAAGGCGGTGCTGCGGTCGGTCGGCCATGCTGCCGGACCCTCGCGTGGGGTGGTTTCGCGCCGCGGCGGCAGGGTGCCGTGGGGCCCAAGGCGATGTGCCGTGGACGGGTGCCGCGGGTGGTCAGAGCCGCTCGGGCGTGCGGATGCCCAGCAGGGACATGCCCTGGCGGAGGGTGCGGGCGGTGAGGTCACAGAGGAAGAGCCGGTTCTCGGTCAGCTCTGCGGACCCCGCCTTCAGCACCGGGCAGTGCTCGTAGAACGGGCTGTAGAGCGTGGCCAGTTCGTAGAGGTAGGCGGCGAGCTTGTGCGGCTCGTAGGTCTCGGCCACCCCGGCCAGCGCCTCGGCGAACTCGTCCAGGTGCAGGGCCAGCGCGCGCTCCTGCGGTGCCAGTGACAGCTCCGGGTGCGCGGCGGGCTTCAGGTCGCCCGCCTTGCGGAAGATGGACCGGATCCGGGCGTGGGCGTACTGCAGGTACACGCTGGTGTCGCCCTGCAGCGACACCATCCGGTCGAGGTCGAAGACGTAGTCACGGGACATCGAGTTGGACAGGTCCGCGTACTTGACCGCGCCGATGCCGACCTGGGCGGCCCGCTCCTGGATCTCCTCCTCGCTGAGGCCGAGGCCCTCGGCCTTGTCGCGTACGACCACCGCCGCGCGCTGCACCGCCTCGTCCAGCAGGTCCACCAGCCGCACCGTCTCGCCCGCGCGGGTCTTGAACGGCTTGCCGTCCTTGCCCAGCACCGTGCCGAAGGCCAGCTGCCGTGCCGCGCCCTTGGGGAGCCAGCCCGCCCGCTGCGCGGTCTCGAAGACCATCCGGAAGTGCAGCGCCTGGCGGGCGTCCACGACGTAGAGCAGCGTGTCCGCGTGCAGCGCGAACATGCGGTCGCGGATGGCGGCGAGGTCGGTCGCGGCGTAGCCGAAGCCGCCGTTGGACTTCTGCACGATGAGCGGGGTCGGGGAGCCGTCGGGGCCCTTGACGTCGTCGAAGAAGACGCACAGGGCGCCCTCGGAGCGCTCGGCGACGGCCCCGTCCTCCAGGTCCCGTACCACTTGCTGGAGGTCGTCGTTGTAGGCGCTCTCGCCGACGATGTCCGCGTCCCGGATCTCGACGTCCAACTGCTCGTAGACCGCCTGGAAGTACGTCTTCGACTCGTCCACGATCTTGTGCCAGAGGGCGAGCGTCTCCTTGTCGCCGGCCTGCAGCGCCACGACCCGGTCGCGGGCCCGGGTCTTGAACTCCTCGTCGGAGTCGAAGATCTGGCGGGAGGCCTTGTAGAGCCGGTTGAGCCGGGCCATCGCCGCCTCGCCCGAATCCTTGTCCGCGCCCTGGGCGGTGTCCGACGCGTGGTCCAACTCGTGCGGGTGCTCGATCAGGTACTGGATGAGCATGCCGAACTGGGTACCCCAGTCGCCGATGTGGTGCCGGCGCACGACCCGCTCGCCGCGGTACTCCAGTACCTGCGTGACGGCGTCGCCGATGACGGTCGAGCGCAGGTGGCCGACGTGCATCTCCTTGGCCACGTTCGGCTGCGAGTAGTCGATCACCGTCGTGCCCGGCTGCTCCGCGTACGGGACACCGAGCCGGTCGTCCTCGTAGCGGGCGGCGAGGGTGCGCAGGATGGCGGCGTCGGAGAGTTCGATGTTGAGGAAGCCGGGCCCGGAGACCTCGATGGAGGTGATCTCGTCGTTGGGCGGCAGGCTGTCGACGACCTGTCCGGCCAGCTCGCGCGGGTTGGCCTTGAGTCCCTTGGCGAGCGCCAGCATCCCGTTGGCCTGGAAGTCCGCCCGGTCGCTTCGGCGCAGCATGGGGTCCGCGGCGGCTGCCTCCGGCAGAGCTGCCGAAAGAGCCTGCGCGAGGCGATGGTGGACCGTGGCGGCGAGGGACGGGACCGAGGCCATGAATACGAGCCGTTCCGTAGGTGGGTGGCAGGGACTGGTGCCGCAGTATCCCATGCGACAACCTCCCCCTGCTCGGTGAAAGAATGGCACCGCGGGCAGATCGCAGCAGAGTGCGGCCCCTGATCAACACAGCGCAGCGCAGAGAGAAGGAAGTGCCGGAAGTGGCTCAGACCACCCCCGAGGCCGACTGGGTCTCCCGTATCGCCGATGACGTCATCGCCGAAGGGGAGCGTCGCGCACCCGGCAAAGCCGTGATCTGCGCGTCCGGCCTCTCCCCGTCCGGGCCGATCCACCTGGGCAACCTGCGCGAGGTGATGGTGCCGCATCTGGTCGCCGACGAGATCAAGCGGCGCGGGGCGCCGTGCGAGCACATCATCTCCTGGGACGACTACGACCGGTTCCGCAAGGTGCCCGCCGGGGTCGAGGGCGTGGACGCGTCCTGGGAGGAGCACATCGGCAAGCCGCTGACCTCCGTGCCCGCGCCGCGCGGCAGCGCCTACGGCAGCTGGGCCGAGCACTTCAAGGCCGCGATGACGGCGTCGCTGGCCGAGCTGGGCGTCGAGTACCGCGGCATCAGCCAGACGGCGAAGTACACCTCGGGCGCGTACCGCGAGCAGATCCTCTTCGCGATGCGCGAACGCGAGCGCGTCAACGCCGTGCTGGACCGGTACCGGACGCTGGACAAGGCGGCCGCCGGCGGCAAGCAGCAGAAGAAGAAGCAGCAGGGGGAGCCGGACGCGGCCGAGGTCGAGGCCGCCGAGGGCTCCGGCGCGGCCGCCGAGGACGACGGCTCCGGCGCGGGCGGCGGCGCGTACTACCCGTACAAGCCGTACTGCACGGTGTGCGGGCGCGACGTGACGACAGTGACCGCCTACGACGACGCGACCACCGAGCTGACCTACACCTGCGCCTGCGGGCACGGTGAGACGGTGCTGCTGCGCGAGTTCGACCACGGCAAGCTGGTGTGGAAGGTCGACTGGCCGATGCGCTGGGCCTACGAGGGCGTCGTCTTCGAGCCGAGCGGCGTGGACCACCAGTCGCCCGGGTCGTCCTTCGTGGTCGGTGGCCAGCTGGTGAAGGAGATCTTCGGCGCGGAGCAGCCCATCGGGCCGATGTACGCCTTCGTCGGGATCAGCGGCATGGCGAAGATGTCGTCCTCGAAGGGCGGCGTGCCGACCCCGGCCGACGCGCTGCAGATCATGGAGGCGCCACTGCTGCGCTGGCTGTACGCGCGGCGCCGGCCCAACCAGTCCTTCAAGGTCGCCTTCGACCAGGAGATCCAGCGCATGTACGACGAGTGGGACGCGCTGGAGCGCAAGCTCGCGTCCGGCGAGGCGCAGCCCGCCGACATCGCCGCGCACCTGCGCGCGTCGTCGACGGCCGCGCTGCCGCTGCCCGCGACGGCGCGCCCGCTGCCGTACCGCACCCTCGCCTCCGTCGCGGACATCACGGCGGGCAACGACGAGCAGACGCTGCGCATCCTGAGCGAACTGGACCCGGAGCGGCCGGTGCTCGCCCTGGACGAGGTACGGCCCCGGCTGGACCGGGCGCAGTGCTGGATCGCCACCCAGGTTCCCGCCGAGCAGCGCACGCGGGTACGGGACGAGCCGGACACCGCACTGCTGGAGTCGCTGGACGACGAGCGGCGCGCATCGCTCCGGCTGCTGCTGGACGGGCTGGCGGACCACTGGTCGCTGGACGGGCTGACCCAGCTCGTCTACGGGGTGCCGAAGGTGCAGGCCGGGGTGGCGCCGGACGCCAAGCCGACGCCCGAACTGAAGGTGGCGCAGCGCGCGTTCTTCGCGCTGCTCTACCGGTTGCTCGTCGGCAGCGAGACCGGGCCGCGGCTGCCCACGCTGCTGCTGGCCGTGGGGACGGACCGGGTGCGCAAGCTGCTGGGCGCGTGAACCGGCCCCTCAGCCCGGTCGGTCCGGTCAGCCCGCGAGGCCCATCTCGGTGTTGTAGCGCTCCTTGAACTCCCGCATGTAGCCACGCAGATAGTTCTCGCTGAGCAGGCTGCCGTCGGAGTTGGTCACCCCGTGCCCGTCGTGCAGGTCACGCGAGAGCTGGCGCGCCGTGGGGAAGCTGGCCTGGGCGGCGACGAACTGCCGGTAGACCAGGAAGTAGAACTCCTCGCGCGGCACGCCGTCGGGTATGCCCACCGGGTCCGCGTCGTCGTATCCGGCCGGGGCCGGCTCGGGCTGGTGTCCGGTCGCAGGCTCCGGTTCGAAGTACTCGTACTCCGGCTGCGGGTCGGGGGCGGGCTCCATGAACAGCGCGGTGCTGCCGGGGGCGTGGGAGTTGCCCAGGGCGCGGCGACGGCCGGGACCCACGGGGACGGTGACCTGAGGGCCCGCGGCCTGCGTCTCGGCGGCGTACGCGTATCCGGGGGCGGGCTCGGGCGCGGCCTCAGGTTCCGGGAAGGCTTCCTGCACGGGCTGTGCGGGCTGCACGGGCTGTGCGCGCTCGTGGACGGGCTCGGGTCCCGGAAGGTGTTCCGGGCCGGGCTCCGGCCTCTGTTCGCCCGCGCGCACCGGCGCGGGCGTGGACTGAGGCGTGGGCCGGGTCGTGGACTGAGTCATGGACTGAGCCGTTGGCTGAGGAGCGGACCCGTCAACAGCCTTCTCGAGCGCCGCGGGCCGTTCCCGTACGGTCCCGGCCGCCGCCCTGATCCCCGCCGCCGCCAGGCCGGACGGGCCGGTCTCGGTGAGCGGCACGCCGTAGCGGGCCAGCTTGAGCGGCATCAGGGACTCCACCGGCGCCTTGCGGCGCCAGCCACGTCCGAACCGGGCGCGCAGCCGGGCCTCGTAGACGAGGCGGTCCTGTTCCATCCGGATGACCTGGTCGTAGGAGCGCAGCTCCCACAGCTTCATCCGCCGCCACAGCCGGAAGGTGGAGGGGAAGGCGAGCAGCCACCGCGAGATGCGGACGCCCTCCATGTGCTTGTCGGCCGTGATGTCCGCGATCCGTCCGATCGCGTGCCGGGCGGCCTCGACCGAGACGACGAAGAGGACCGGGATCACCGCGTGCATCCCGACGCCGAGCGGGTCCGGCCAGGCGGCGGCACCGTTGAAGGCGATGGTGGCCGCCGTCAGCAGCCACGCGGTCTGGCGCAGCAGGGGGAACGGGATGCGGATCCAGGTGAGCAGCAGATCCAGCGCGAGCAGCACGACGATGCCCGCGTCGATGCCGATCGGGAAGAACGGCGCGAACGCGCCGAAGCCCTTCTGTTCTGCGAGATCGCGCACCGCGGCGTAGGAACCCGCGAACCCGATCGCGGCGATGATCACGGCACCCGCGACCACGACCGCGATGAGTATGCGATGTATTCGTGTCAGTTGTACGGCCTGCACTGGAGTTGTCCCCCACCCTAGGAAACCGGCGGCGCACCAGACTGGCACATGCGTCAAGTCCCCCGCCGCGCGCGGGCGTCACTTCAGCGCGGCGACCGCCTCCTTGGCCGCCTTCGCGGCCTTCTTCCGCAGGTCGGCGGCGCTCGGGGTCTTGCCGTTCTCGAAGCCGGCGCCCGCGTAGTCCACCGAGACGACGACATTGGCGCTGCGGACGACGAGGCGCTCCTCGCGGAAGGTCTCGGCCTTGCCCTTGCCGTTCTTCTTCTTGATCGTGTTGCTGACCGAGAGCGCCTGGTCGCCCAGGCCGTTGACCTTGGTGGTCTTGACGCCCTTGTTGGACTTGTCGCTCTGGACCGCGTCGGTCTGCTGCTTCAGGTACGCGCCGGCGAGCTTGTCGCCGGAGCCGCGCGAAGTGTCGGAGTCGAAGCGCTTGAGCGAGACGGTCAGCTGCCGGTAGTCGAACTTCTTCAGGCCGCTCCACAGGCAGCTGCCCGAGTCGCCGCTGTTGCCGCTGCCGATGCGCTTGCCGGACGGGTTGTCCGACTTCGGCGTCAGCTCCTTGACCGTGCCCTTGGAAAGGGTCTTGCAGGCGTCCGGCAGTTGCTTGAACTTCACGGGAGCCGCGCTGGGGGAGGCCTTGCTCTTGTCCGCCGAGCCGCTCTCGCCGCTCGAGCCCGAGGAGCAGCCCGCGACCAGCAGCACGGGTACCGCGGCCGCCGCGCAGGCGAGCTTCGCGGCGTGGGTCCGTCTGCTGCTATGAGAGGTTCGCTGAGCGTTTCCGGTCATGGTTCCTTCGCTTCCAGTGAGTCTGCGTCAGTTGTCGTCGAAGCCCGCCGTGAGCTCCTCGGCCACGCTACGGGCCTTCTGCTGCAGCTCGGCGCTGTCCGGGATGCGTCGCTTGTCGGAGAGCCACTGGTCGTAGGTGATCGTGGCGATCACGTTCGCGCTGCGGAAGACGATCGTGATGTCCCGGTGGACGCCGGAGTCGCCGGTGTCCAGTTGGTCGTCGATGTAGGCGTTGTCGCCGATGTCGTCGAGCATACGGGGGGAGAGCTCGGCGTCCGGTGACGGGGAGGATCCGGACGGGTCGTCGCCGGGTCCGGCGGACGCACTGTCGGGCTTCTCACTTCCGGCCGGACTGTCGCCGTCCTTTTCGTCCTTCCCGTCCTTCTCGCCCTTTTCCTTCTTCTCCTCCGGGGAGGGTGAGACGCTCTCCGTCGGGATGTCCGCCTGGCCGGCGCGCTGGTCGTACAGCAGCTCGGCCTGCTCGTCGTCGCTGACGGCCGGGTCGTAGGAGACCACGCGCTCGAGGTCGACGGCGAGGTGCCGGCTGCCGAGGCTGTTCGCGCTCTTCCAGCGGCAGCCGACCCGGCGGTCCGTGTCGTAGGTCACGGTGGCTTCGCCCTCGTACGGGGAGGCGCTGGGGGAGGCCTCTCCGTCACCGTCCCCGGCCGTCTCGGCGCCGGGGAGCAGATCCTTGAGGGTGTCGAGGTCGATGGCGCCGCAGGGCTCGGGAAGAGTCTGGTACTTGCCGGGCGGGGCCGCGGGGGCGGTCGAGGCGGAGCCGCCCGCCTTGGTGTCGGTGCCCTTGCCGTCCGGTGAGTCGCTGCAGGCGGTGAGGCCGCCGGAGAGCGTGACCGCCAGCGCGACGCCGGCGACGTACGTCCTTGCCCTCCGCTGCACAGTCCTGCCTCCCGGGTCGGTCCGACCGTGACACGGTCGAAAACGTGTTGCCGCCGCCTGGGGGCGACGGATGACAATGTCTATCGCACACACGGCGTGGCCGTCCGGTCCGGTGATGCCTTTGTTACGCAAAGTCCGGTTTTTTCTTCGCGTGGACTTGCCGCGTCTTGTCCGGCCCGTCAGGTTCGGTCATGTTTCGCTGTGCCTTGCCATTATTCGTCTCTGGGGGAGTTGGGTCACGATGCCGTACACCGAGGTGCCCGGCACCCGGGTGCCGATCCGGATGTGGGCCGATCCAGCCGGCGTCGAGGACGCGGCCATGCAGCAGCTGCGCAATGTCTCCACGCTGCCGTGGATCAAGGGCCTCGCCGTGATGCCGGACGTGCACTACGGCAAGGGGGCCACGGTCGGCTCGGTGATCGCGATGGAAGGTGCCGTGTGTCCGGCGGCCGTCGGCGTCGACATCGGCTGCGGCATGTCCGCGGTCAGGACCTCCCTCACCGCGAACGACCTGCCCGGTGATCTGTCCCGGCTGCGCTCGAAGATCGAGCAGGCCATTCCGGTGGGGCGCGGGATGCACGACGATCCCGTCGACCCCGGGCGGCTGCACGGCTACCCGACGGCCGGCTGGGCCGACTTCTGGCAGCGCTTCGACGGGATCGCGGAAGCGGTCAAGTTCCGTCAGGAACGGGCCACGAAGCAGATGGGAACGCTCGGATCAGGCAACCACTTCGTTGAAGTGTGCACGGATTCTGACGGTGCCGTCTGGCTGATGCTGCACTCGGGGTCCCGGAACATCGGCAAGGAGCTGGCCGACTTCCACATCGGGGCGGCGCAGAAGCTGCCGCACAACAAGGGACTGGTCGACCGCGACCTCGCCGTCTTCATCGCGGACACCCCGCAGATGGCGGCGTACCGGCACGACCTGTTCTGGGCTCAGGAGTACGCGCAGCACAACCGCGCCGTGATGATGGGGCTGTTGACGGACGTGGTCCGCAAGGAGTTCAAGAAGGCGAAGCCCGTCTTCGACCCGACGATCTCCTGCCACCACAACTACGTGGCGGAGGAGCGTTACGACGGCATGGACCTGCTGGTGACCCGTAAGGGTGCGATCCGTGCGGGCGATGGTGACTACGGCATCATCCCGGGGTCGATGGGCACCGGCTCGTACATCGTGAAGGGTCTGGGGAACGCCGCGTCCTTCAACTCCGCCTCGCACGGCGCGGGCCGGAGGATGAGCCGGAACGCCGCGCGGAAGCGGTTCTCGGAGCGGGACCTGGAAGAGCAGACGCGCGGCGTGGAGTGCCGGAAGGACTCCGGTGTCGTGGATGAGATCCCGGGCGCCTACAAGCCGATCGAGCAGGTCATCGATCAGCAGCGGGACCTGGTCGAGGTCGTGGCGAAGCTGAAGCAGGTCGTCTGCGTCAAGGGCTGACGGCTGGGGCGTCGGGTCAGCGTTCGCGGTGGACCTTGGAGTTGGACGCCTGCGCGCGCGGGCGTACGACGAGCAGGTCGACGTTGACGTGGGGCGGGCGGGTCACGGTCCAGGCGATGGTGTCGGCGACGTCCTCCGCGGTGAGCGGCTCGGCGACGCCCTCGTAGACCTTCGCCGCCCGCTCCGCGTCGCCGCGGAAGCGGGTGAGGGCGAACTCGTCGGTCTTCACCATGCCGGGCGCGATCTCGATGACCCGCACCGGTTCTCCGCACAGCTCCAGGCGCAGCGTCTCGGCCAGCACATGGGCGCCGTGCTTGGCCGCGACATAGCCGCCGCCGCCCTCGTACGTGCCGTGGCCGGCGGTGGAGGAGACGATCACCACCGTGCCCTCGCCGGACGGGGACGCGGCCAGCGCGGGCAGCAGGGCCTGGGTGAGGTGCAGCACGCCGAGGACGTTGACTTCGTACATCTGCCGCCAGTCGGCCGGGTCGCCGGTGGCCACCGGATCGCTGCCCAGGGCGCCGCCCGCGTTGTTGACCAGTACGTCGCAGCGGTCGAGCCCGGCCGCGAAGGCGTCGACAGCGGCGCGGTCGGTGACGTCCAGCGGGTGGGCCACCGCGTCGTGGCCGGCGTCGGTCAACTCCGCCGCCAGTGCCCCGATCCGGTCCCGTCGCCGGGCGGTGAGCACCACCCGGTATCCGGCCGCGGCAAGTTGACGTGCGGTGGCGGCTCCGATGCCGCTGCTGGCGCCGCTGATGACGGCGGTGCGGTTGGTCATGGCCAAAGGCTACGTCCACCGCCCGGCCGCCCGGGTGCCGCCCGGCTGTCCGGCTGCCCCGATTCGGGGCCGGAACAGGTGCAATGACTCCCGGGCTCCGGGGTACACACACCGCCGAAACGGATGAGTCCCCTAGCTGATGAGAGGTGTCACAGCGTGTCGTCCTCCCTCGTAGAGACCGTGGATGTCGAGGCTCCGGTGGCGGTGAGCTGGACATTGTGGAACGACGTGGCCGAGTGGCCGAAGTTCCTGAGCCATGTGCAGAAGGTCGTCCCGATCGACAACCGGTCGTTCGCCTGGTGGCTCTCGCTTCCGGGCGCCGACAAGAGCTTCACGGCCGAAATCACCGAACTCGTACCGCAGGAGCGGATCGCCTGGAAGACCACGAAGGGCGTCGAGCACGCGGGGGTGGTCACCTTCCACCGCCTCAGTGACACGACCAGCCGTGTGACGCTCCAGATCGAGTACAACCCCCAGGGCTTCGTGGAGCAGTTGGGCGCGCTGACCAACCTCGACTCCACGCTGGCCAATTACGACCTGGGTGAGTTCAAGCGGGCCGCGGAGGCCGCGGTGCCCGGGGTCTGAGTGAACCGTTCACGCCGGGGCGGTGCGGTGCGGCCGTACGCGGCAGCGCGCGACCGTCCCGGCACGGGGGTGTACCCCTCACCGGGAGCCGGTCAGGGCCAGACCAGGCAGTAGGGCTGGTGGCCCGCCACGTGCAGGCGGTCGGAGAAGTCCTGCCACTCGTGCAGCAGCCGGTAGACGTTGAACGCGTCCTGGGGGCCCGAGCGGTCCGGGACCGTGGACCAGATGAAGGCCGCCGCGCCCACCGACTCCTCGCCGATGCCGCGCAGCGGGTCGACGACGGTCATCGGCAGCTTGACCACCGCGTAGTCGGGGTGCAGCACGACCAGTTCGAGCGGCGGCACCCGGTGCAGCGGTATGCCCTCGATGCCGGTGAGCACCATGGCGGCCATCGTCTCCGGCTTGATCTTGGTGAACATGCCGTGACCCAGCTCGTCGCCGCCGAGTTCCTCGGGGCGCATCGAGACGGGGACGCGCGCGGCCGTCGCGCCGTCCGGGGCACCGAAGTACTTGTAGGTCACCCCCACTCGGCCGCCACCCTTGCTGCTCCCAGTGTCCGTGTCTGCCGCGTCCCTTCGGTGACGTCCTCGTGCGCGCTCCGGACCGAGGTCCCCGGTCTCGCCTACTCCGCCACCGCGCTGCATCTCACCTACCCGACCACTCGCGGACATCGCCGCGCAACCCGATCATCGTGTCAGAGACCTCCCCTTCCAGCGGGACGTGAAACGCCTCGCAGGGAGGGGGTGGTGCGGCGTTACCGGGACGGTACCTTCCGGCGGGCCGCCGCGGGTTGCGGATGCTCTGACACCATGGCCCACGTGACTTATTCGTACGATGCCCCAGTATCGCAGTCGCTCTTCGACCGCGCCGCCGCCGTGACGCCGGGTGGCGTGAACTCTCCGGTCCGCGCGTTCCGCGCCGTGG
>NZ_JBOHCV010000337.1:0-6432 GCF_050698815.1 Streptomyces sp. | reverse complement strand
GGCCGCGGGCCCGCCGGGCCGGCGGGCGCAGGGCTCGGACCCGCCGCCCCTCCGGCCGTGGACACCGGCCTCGCCGACGAGTCGGCACGTCGTCTACGAAAGAGGGGTGCCGCATGGGCAGGACGCTGATCGAGATCGACGAAAACGCATGCAGCAGTATCTGAGCGGGTTCTACGCCTGGGCGCCGATCCCGGACGGCGCCTTCCGGCGGGCCCTGCAGGTCCAGCAGATTCTTGTCGACCACGGCGAGCACCGCAGCGCCGGACCGGTCGCCCTTCTCGTCGCGACGGTGGCCGAACTGTCCGGCCTCACCCTGCCGCACTGCGACCGCGACTTCGAGGCGATCGCCCGGCACACCGGGCAACCCACGATGATGCTCACGGACGGCTCCCGGCCGTAAAGGGCTGTCACGAGGCCACCGCCCAACGTCGCCACCAAGAAGATCCGTCGGGCGACGGAACACGCCTCCGCTCACGCGTGGGGGAGTCCCCCAGCGCCCTATGTGGCTACGCCGACGCAAGTGCCCGCAGGGGAGGCGTGATGCCGGCCCAGTTTTCTGCGGGCACCACGACGAGTGCCGTTTGGCAGACGGCGTTGCCCAGCAAGTTGGCCGGCTCAGCGGAGGGCGTCGAGTGCGGCCAAGATGTCGGTGGGTTCGGCGCGGGTGGTGTAGTCGGTGTCGACGAAGGCCCAGCGGATCAGGCCGCCGCGATCGATGACGTACGTGGCGGGCAACGGCAGGGTGCGGGGGTAGCCGGCGTTGACGCGCTGGAGGTCGAAACCGAGTTTGCCGTAGACGGCGGCCAGGTCGTCCGGGAGATCGAAGGCGAGCCCGTACTGCTTGGCGGTGTCGGAGCCGAGATCACTCAGGACGTCGAAGGCGAGTTCGTGCCTCTCGGTCAAGGAGAGCGACTCGTCGGGAATCTGCGGGGAGATGGCCACCAGTCGCGCACCGCGGGCGGTGATGTCGGTGTGGCGCTGCTGGAGCGAACGCAGCGCGATGTTGCAGTACGGGCACCAGGCGCCGCGGTAGAAGGTCAGGACCACTGGTCCCTCGGCAATCAGGTCCTCCAGGGAGATGGTCTGGCCGGTCGCGGACTTGAGACTGAAGCGGGGGGCTTGCGCGCCGACGGCGAGGGCTCGGTCGGCTTGCCCGGTGTCGGCGAGTTCCTGGCCTGCCCGGTTCATGATCTCCCGTACTTCGGCGGGGATCTGCTGCTGGCGCGCCTCGTAGAAGGTGCGCAGTTCTGCGTTCAGGGTCATGGGGGCGTGCCTCCTGGGCTGGAGCTGAGGGCTGGCTTTCGGTCTGCGGTGGCGGGGTCGCCGACCACAACTTGGAACGGTTGGTTCAAGATAACCCCATGCGTCGACCCACGCCAGCCATGGAGTGGCAAGTTGCGGGCCTGGAGGGACGTGAACGGGTGTCTGGTCAGCAGAACCTGGATGATCCTGGACGGTTCTCCCGCCGCTGGCGCGCAGGAGCTCGTCACCCTGCACCATGGGGCGTCCGGTGCTATCTTGGAACGCCTATTACAAGATGGTGGGGTGCAGTATGCCGGACATCAAGCATTTCGATCCGGATGCGACCCTGGAGACCGTGGTGCGTCTGTTCTGGCGGCAGGGCGTGGCCTCGACCGGGATCCAGGACGTCGTGACCGCGACGGGGCTCAACCGCTCCAGTCTGTACGCCACGTACGGCGGCAAGCAGGAGCTCTACCAGGCTGCTCTGCGCCGCTACCTCGAACACCGCTCCCAGCCGCTGTTCCGCCGCCTCGCTGCGGACGAGCGGGGCCTGCCGGCCATCACCGAGTTCTTCACCGGACTGATCAAGGCGCGCTGCTCGGGCGAGTACGCCCAGTGGGGTTGCATGGTCTCCAACGCGCACGCCGGAGCCGAGAACAGCGACCCCGAGGTCCATACGATTCTCGACCAGCATCATCAGCAGCTGCGGGACGCCATGTACGCGGCGCTGGTCACGGCCGAGGTACAGGGGCAGCTGGCCTCCGGCGCCGATCCCGGTGCCGCTGCCGATCTGCTGGCCCTGCTCGCGTACGGCGTGAACCTGCGCTCACGGGCGGGGGCGGACGCCCGCACCCTGGACAGGACGGTGGCCTCGGCCATCGACTCGCTCGGCAACCAGGCTGTTGGAACCACCGGGTGAACAGAGCCCGGCGCCAGCCGCGGGTCCCCGGGCCGCCAGGCCCGGGGGTGCCCGGAGACTCGGACCGCGCGCAGCGCGGCCCGCGCTAAAGCTGTGCCGGTGCGCCGCCCGTGGACTCCCAGCCGGCGACGGCCAGCGCGCGGTACGCCGTGTACTGGGCGGCGGGGTCGCCGGAGCCGGCCCACGGCAGCGCGCCGATGTAGCCGTCGACCACGCGCAGCGCCTCCATCGCCTCGTCGTACCGTTCCGCGCGCACCAGGAAGCAGAGCAGCATGTGCAGGACGTGCGGCCGTACGGGGTGGTCGGCCTCGACCTGGTCGACGGCGTACTCCGCCGCCTCTATGGCCTTCTCGATCTCCGCGCTCTGGTACAGCCCGCGCACCATGTTGACCTCGGGCAGGTGCTCGTAGACCGCGAAGAGCGGCAGCGCCGGCAGCAGCGTGCCCTCGGGGGCCTGTGCGGCGGCGGCCTGCGCGAAGGCGTCGGCGTCGGCGCGGGAGCCGCTGCCCTGCTCCGACCAGTACGGCAGCGCGGCCAGGTGGGCGCCCATGTGGTGCGGTGCGTGCCGTCGTACGGTCTCCCACAGCTCCTCGAAGTCGGGCCGGCGGTAGGAGAGATGGCGCCCGATGAACAGTTCGGTGATGTGCGGTGTGGGGTCGTCGGGGGCGAGCCTGGCGGCCTCCTGGCAGATGGCGCGGGCCTCTTCCAGGATGATGCGGTGGTCCGCGGAGGCGGTGTCGGAGAGGGCCTGCCAGACCAGGAACTGTGCGTAGACCTGGGCGCCGCCCGGGTCGCCCGGCTGCTCCGTACGCCACTCGCGCAGCCAGCTCGCGTCGCGCAGGCCCGGCTCCTTGCGGAAGGAGACGGCGCCCTCGGCACCGCCGGTGCCGGATGGGGCCTCCCCAGGCCCGTAGGGCCGAGGGGACGCGTCCGGCGTGCCCAGTGCCCGCGCCCGCGCCAGTTCCATCGCCGCCGCGCCGGCCAGCGACTGCACCCGCTGCCAGCGCAGCTCCCACTCGTCGCCGGTGAGGGCCAGCAGCCGGGCGACCGGCTGCCAGTCCTGGGTGCGCTGGGTCTCCTCCACCGCCTCGATGAACTCCGGATCCGGGCCGGGCAGCCGCACGTCCAGGTGTTCGGCGGGTACGAAGCCGTAGCCGCCGCCGGCGTGCGCGGCACCGGCGAGCCCCGGTGGGCGGTCCCGCCGCAGGCGCCGACGGCGCAGCGCGGGACCGATCAGGACGCCGAAGATGGCGGTGAGGGCGATCAGCACGAGCAGGGCTTCCATGGTGCGTTTCTCCCCGTGGGACACGTGTGCGGTGGGCCGGGGTGGCCTTTCCGGGCGTTCGTTCGGCATTTCGGAGCGGCGGATTGCGGGAGCCCGCTCTGCCTCCACCGTACGGCGCATTAGTCTCGCCCCATGAGCGACCAGCGCCCCAGCGGGCAGACGCCCCAGAGCTTCGAGACCCTCGCCATTCACGCGGGGCAGACCGCCGACCCTGCGACCGGGGCGGTCGTGCCGCCCATCTACCAGGTGTCCACGTACAAGCAGGACGGTGTCGGGGGGTTGCGCGGCGGCTACGAGTACAGCCGCTCCGCGAACCCGACCCGCACCGCGCTCGAGCAGAACCTCGCCGCCCTGGAGGGCGGCCGCAACGCCTTCGCCTTCGCCTCCGGCATGGCCGCCGAGGACTGCCTGCTGCGCACCCTGCTCGTGCCCGGGGACCACGTGGTGATCCCGAACGACGCGTACGGCGGCACCTTCCGCCTCTTCGCCCGGGTCGCCGAGCGGTGGGGGGTGGAGTGGTCGGTGGCCGACTCCTCCGACCCGGCGGCGGTGCGGGCCGCGCTGCGCGACCGTACGAAGGCGGTGTGGATCGAGACGCCGTCCAACCCGCTGCTGGGCATCAGCGACATCACGGCGCTCGCCGAGGTCGCGCACGGGGCGGGGGCGCGGCTGGTCGTGGACAACACCTTCGCCAGCCCGTATCTGCAGCAGCCGATCGCGCTGGGAGCGGACGTCGTCGTGCACTCGACGACGAAGTACATGGGCGGCCACTCCGACGTCGTGGGCGGCGCCCTCATCGTGAACGAGGCGGAACTCGCCGCCGAGATCGCCTTCCACCAGAACGCGATGGGAGCGGTGGCGGGCCCGTTCGACGCGTGGCTGGTGATGCGGGGCGCGAAGACCCTCGCCGTACGGATGGAGCGGCACAGCGCGAACGCGACCCGCGTCGCGGAGATGCTCGCCGCACACCCCAAGGTGACGCAGGTCTACTACCCGGGTCTGGTGTCGCACCCGGGGCACGAGACGGCGGCGAAGCAGATGCGGGCCTTCGGCGGAATGGTGTCATTCCGGGTGGAGGGCGGGGAGGCGGCGGCGGTCCGGGTGTGCGAGCACGCGCGGCTGTTCACGCTGGGCGAGTCACTGGGCGGTGTCGAGTCGCTGATCGAGCACCCGGCCAGGATGACGCACGCCTCGGCGGCGGGCTCCGCGCTGGAGGTGCCGGCCGATCTGATCCGGCTCTCGGTGGGCATCGAGGCGGTGGAGGACCTGCTGGCGGACCTGCGTCAGGCGCTGACGGCGGCGCTGGACTGACCGGACCGGGCGGGACGGGCGGAGGCGGCCCGCGGCAGGCTACCGCCGTCCGTCGCCGCTACCAGCCCACCGGTGGTGTCGTCAGGGCCGGCTGCGCCGCCCAGGGTTCGGCGACCGCCGCCCAGACCCCGAAGGCCACGGCCGCCGCGAAGAACGCCCACAGGACCAGGTGCAGGGTGCGCCTGCGGTGCAAGAGCCGGATGCCGCGCAGCTCGGCACGCACGGCGAGGTCCGGCGGTACGGGCGGCGGCGGCCCGCCCTCCAGCAGGCCGCGGACCTCGGCTTCCTTACGGTCGGGCAGCCTCATGCGACCCCCTCCGGGGCGCGGGCGGGCGGCGGGCCGTCCGCGCCGGTCACGGGCGCCGCGGGACGGCTCAGGACCGTCGCCATTCCTCGCGTGCACAGCTCCCGCACCCGCTCCACCGGCAGCCCGAGCGCCGCCGCGGTCTGCTCCTCGGCCACGCCCTCGTACAGCCGCAGCACCAGCATCAGCCGCTCCTGCGGCGGCAGCCGGTCCAGCAGGCCGCCGCGCGGGCGGCGGTAGCGCCAGGCGGTGTGCGCGAAGTGGGCGGCGAGGTCGTGCCGGGTGCGCTCGTAGGGGTCCTCGCCGCGCAGCCGGGCCCAGTCCGCGTAGGTCCGCGCCAACGCCCCCACCAGCAGCTGCTGCGCTGCCGGGGCGGCGCCGAAGGGCTCTCCGGTGAGCAGCGTGGCGGCACGCAGCAGCCTGCCTGCCGCGCCCGCGACGAACGCCTCGAACTCCCGGGCCCGGCGGCGCTGTTCGCGTACCCGCCGCTCTCCCACCGTGTGCGCCTCCCGCACCGCCCCGGTCAGGGCCGGCCTATGGCAATGGGACGGCAGGGGCGGTGATCAAATCAAGAGGCCGGGGCACCCGGGGTGGTCGTGGGGTGAATATCGAGGAACGCGGTGTTGAAGCGGGTCAGCAGCGTGCAGAAGGTCTCCCGGTCCTCCTCGCTCCAGCCCTCCGTCAGCAGGGCCATCAGCTGCCGCCTCGAGGAGCGCACCTGCTCCAGGCGCGCGGAACCGCGCGGCGACAGCTTGAGGACGACCGCGCGGCCGTCCTCAGGATGCGAGGTACGGGTGACCAGGCCGGAGTCGACCAGGGGTGCGACCTGCCGGGTGACGGTCGAGGAGTCGATCCCCATGCCGCAGGCGAGCGCTTTGACGCCCATCGGGCCGCTCTGGTCGAGCCGGTTGAGCAACAGGTAGGCGGCGCGGTCCATGGAGTTGCGGGCCTGTCCGACCCCGCCGAGCCGGGTCTGCTCCGCGCGGCGCGCGAATATGGCGACCTGGTGCTGCATCGCGTCGAGGACGGGAGCGGGGGTGCCGGTCTCACTGGTCTCGCTGGGCTCTGTCGTCATGTCCGGTTGCGTGGGCATGGCGGATGCTCGCTTCTTCGGAGAAATACCAAGGGCACGTAAAGACTTAGGTGTGCACACCAGCGTACGCGGACCCGGCGCGACCCGTACCGCCGCTGCGGGAACAGGTCTGTGACGGTATCCTTCGCGCGCTCTTAGGGCGGTGGGCTGCGAGACTGGCAGCATGGTCACACGCCCCGCCGAAGTTCCCGCCGTGTCCGTCGAGGACGTACGCGCCGCACAGAAGACGCTCTTCGGAGTGGCCCGTGCGACGTCCCTGGAGGGCAGCCGCCACCTCA
>NZ_JBOHCV010000336.1:0-4412 GCF_050698815.1 Streptomyces sp. | reverse complement strand
GGTGAGGGCGCGGCCGTTGACCAGTTCGGTTTTTATGCGGCCCAGTTTGTCGCGCTGGAGGAGGAGTTCGGCGTCCGGGCCGAGGGCCTGGGTGAGGCGGCCTGCCGGGTCGTAGGCGTAGGTGGTGGCCTGGCCGTCGGCGTCCTTGCTGGCGATCTGGCCGAGTTCGTCGCGTGCGAAGGTGACGGTCTGGCCGAGCGGGTTGGTGCGGGCGGTCAGTTGTCCGGCGGCGTCGTGGGCGTAGGTCACGACGCGGTCGTCGAAGTCGGTCTCGGATATCAGACGGCCCGCGGGGTCGTAGGCGTAGTTCCAGGTCAGGCCCTGCGGGTTGGTGACCTGGGTGAGGCGCAGCTCGGCGTCGTGCGCGAACTCGTGGCGCACCCCGTCAGGCCCCGTCTGGGCCGCCAGCAGATCGAAGTGGGTGTACTCGTAGGTGGTCACACCCCCGCCCGCGTCCACGTGGGTGGTGCAGTTGCCCTCACCGTCGTACGTCCACGACTCCCGTGCCCCGTCCGGGCCGACGCGGCACGACAGCTTCCCCTCCACCGTCCACCAGAGGCGGGTGGTGCCGCCCAGCGGATCCACGACCGCAGTCGGGCGGCCGAAGGTGTCACGCCTGTAGGTGGTAACCGCGCCGTCAGGACCGGTGATCTCCACCGGGAGGCCCGCCGCATCGCAGCGCACCCGCGTCACCGACCCCAACGCGTCCGTCACCCCCAGGAGATGACCCTGCTCGTCGTAGGCGTACCGCGTGGTGTTCCCGGCCGGGTCGGTGACCGACGTGCGGTTGCCCCGCTCGTCGTACTCCTGACCCCAGCGCGAACCATCCGCCTCCGTGATGACCGCGGGCAGACCGAGACCGTTCACCTCCGCCTCGACCGTCCGCCCATCAGGGCGGGTGACGGCCTCCAGCTCACCCGACTCCGCCCCGTAACGGTACCGGGTGGTGCGGCCCAGCGCGTCCGTACGGGAGAGCAGCCGGTTGTAGCGGTCCCACTCACTGCGCACCGTGTTGCCCAGCGGATCGGTCTCGCCCACGACTTGGAGGCGGTCGTTGAGGAGATAGCGCCGGACATGCCCGTACGGGTCCGTGACCGCCGTGACTCGATGGCCCGTTCTCTCGTCGATGCCGCTGTAGTCGAACGCGTACCGCATATAGCCGTCGTCGCCGGTCTGCGATACGCACCGGTGCTGCTCGTCGTAGACATACGTGAAGCGGCGCTCGTTGCTGTCGGTCCAGGACGTCATGCGGCCCTGGTCGTCGTAGCCGAAGCGCAGCGGCAGGCCGGAGGACTTGGTGACGGAGGTGAGGTGGCCGTCCGTATAGCCGTAGCGGACCAGTTCCTGGTCGCCGCCGTCCGGCGCGGCACCGGCGAGGTGGAGGGCCGTGACTCGGTCTTCCACGGTGGTGAGCTTCAGGTGGTAGCCGCCGGAGTGGACGATGCTGAGCGGGCTGCCGTCCGGCCCGTACTCGAAGGTGATCCGGTTCCCATTGCGGTCCGATATCTGCTCCAGCAGCGCGGTCCCGTCCGCCCCGCCGGCCGGGCCGGTGAAGTGCCACACCCGCCCCGTGCTCGTATCGGTGAGGACGTAGTCGCCCTCCACAGTCGACTCCAGCGGCCAACGCGCCCCCGTCACCGGGAGCGTCGGCAGACCGGGCGCGGGATGCGGATAGGCCAGCAGCAGGGTGTCCTCGCCGTGGAAGACCACGCCTGTGGCGTCGACCTCCAAGCGCTGGTCGAGCGTGCTGGACCAAGTCGGCCCCGAACCAACGCCCCGCCCGATAGGCGGACTCGAAGCCGCGCCGGAGGACAAGCGGCAGCGCGCCCGGCAGAGACACATCCGTCTGCGGCAGCCGGACCCGACCTGTCGCGACGTCGACCGGATCGCCGTCGCAAGTCATGCAGTCCGGCTCGCGACTCTTGTCGTGCGGCTCGTGCTCGGCCGAGTGCCGCCCCGGCGACGGCTCCGGCGCCTCGCCGTCGGGCATCTTGCGCGCCGCTCCCAGGCCCTTGCGGACCATGCCGGCGCCCTTGGCGCCGAGTATCTCGGGAGGCAGGCGGGAGAGGAACTCGGTGGGGTTCTTCTTGAACTCCTCCCACATCACCTTCCCGGTTTCCACCGGGTTGTTGAGCATCTGCACCGTGCCGGTCGCGAGGCTGTTGATCCGCATCACGTACTCGCCCGGATGTTCCACGTTGTACGGGTCGATCGGGTTGATACCGCGTGCGAAGCTCAGCAGCCCTGCCGTGCCCTTCACGAGCCCGCTGACCACGTTGGTCGAGTTCACCATCGCGCCCTGAAGTCCGGACAGCGCCTGCACGGCGTCCGAGGGCTTCTCCGGTGCCAGGTCCCGGGCCGCGTCCACCGCAGTGCGTGCCGTGGACGCCGCGTCGTTGCGCTGCCGGCGCGCGTCGTCGAGGATTCCCTGCGCCTCACGCATCCCGGCCGCGCCCGGATCCGTCTCGCCCGGCTTGTCGGGCAGGTCGTCGCCCTTGAGGCCGTAGTCGACCGCGTCGTTGTAGGTGCGCACCTTCCCCTTGTGCGCGTTGGAGGCGGACTCGGCCTTCTTGTACTTCTCCAACGCCTCCTTCGCCTGCCCCTGCGCCCAGGAGACGGTGTCGGAGAAGTCGTCCAGCGCCTTGGCGGCCTTCTCGCAGGCGTCGGCCGCCTTGTGCCACTTCTTCGGCTCGACCGCCACCTTCTCCCGGAACGCGTCGGCCAGCTTGCCCCGCAGGTGCTGCGAGTCCAGCCCCTTCAAACCGCGCGCGACCTTCTCGAACGCCTTTTGGAAGTCCCGCAGATGGCTCGCGTTGGCGCGCAGCGTGGCCACGCTGCCGTGTACCAGCTTCCGGTGGTCGTCGGTCTCCCCCAGCTGCGACTCGCCGACCGTCGCACCGAAGGTGTTGGCCGCCCCGTCTCCCTTGTCCCGGAGCCACTTCCCCGCCCCACGGGGAACCCCGACGTCATCCATCCGGTCCGCCACGAAGTCCGTAGAGGCGTCAATACCCTCGCCGACCTTCCGCGCCCCCGTCTCGAGACCGTCCTCGAGCCAGTCCGGAGTCCACTCCCCCGCACCCATCAGTGACCGCCTCCGTGCTGCTCCCGGAGCTTCTGCTGCTCGGCCCGTTCCTCAGGAGAGGGCCCGTACATCTCGTCCAGCGCCCCCTCTTGCGCCTCCTCCGGAATGCCGGCCCGGTCCTGGGCGTAGTCGGCATACGCCCCGCCCATCCCTTCAGAGCTCACAGCGCGACCGGTGTCCTTCCAGTCCTGCCCTATCTGACTCCACGCCGCTTCCCGCTCCGCATCGGTCTCCGGTGCGTCCTGCTCCCAGATGTCGCTGTAGCTCTGCTTGGCGACCTGCTCCTCGGTGGCGTGCGGATTCCCCGCCAGCGCGTTGAGGCCCACCTTCCACGTGGTCGCCAGGTCCTTGTCCTGCTCCCACACCATCCCGGCCGCCAGGTCCAGCTTCTCCGCCAGTACGTTCGCGTCCCCCACCAGCGCCCGTACGCCCCACTCCCAGCGCTCGCAGAAGTCCTCGAAGGAAGTGGCCAGTCCGCCGTCCCCGGCCTCCAGGCCCGACATCGCCATACCGCCGAAGCCGGCTCCCTGCAGCGACCCCGGCTCCGACCCGAAGCCGTCGAGCTCCCTCAGCTCGCCCATCACCGCCTTCAGTCCGTCGGTGATCGCCTTTACCGACGACTTGCCGACGTCCAGGTCCCCGAAGTCGCTCACGGCCTTCCGCCCCCTCCCCGTGTCTCCCGCGCCGTTCCCGCACGGTCACCGTGGAACCGTATCGTTGTGCGACTGGGGTGATCACAGGCAGGTCTCGGCCCCCTCGTCAGACTCGGCCCTTCGTCAGATCCGGCCCTGCTCGAACGGGTCCTGCTCGGAGAGCAGTTTGTCCACCCGGGCTCTGTCCACCTTGCTCGTCATCTCCTCCACCTCCTGCCGGTCGCGTACGCACTTGGCGAGGGTGAAGGCCGACGACACGACGAAGACGAGCCCGAGCGCGAGGAAGCTGCGCTCCCACGCTCCGACCGGCAGCTTCGCGATGCCGATGACGAGGGCGATCAGGGACAGGCCGAACGCGATGGCCGACTGCACGAAGAAGGCTGCCGTGGTGGGCCGTTGGACCGATGAAGTAGTCATATGGCCAGGCTGACGGCTACGCGGGCGGCGCACATGAGTACAGGTACTCGGTTCGGCATGGGGCGTCGGGCCCACGTGCCGGGTGTGGTGGGTGGGGCCGTGGGGCGTACCGCATCCCGAGACGGGAGCCGAGGGGTTATCCACAGACCCCCCGTACCGGCTGTGTCCCGGTTACCGTCTGGTGAGGAGACAATGCACTGACGGCAACTGACGGAGCGAAAGATCGAGGGGGCACGTCCGGGATGAGCATCGGCGGCGGG
>NZ_JBOHCV010000335.1:0-1874 GCF_050698815.1 Streptomyces sp. | reverse complement strand
AGCCGGTACACGGTCATCTTGGACACTCGCATCACCGAGGCGACTTCCGCCACGGTCAGAAAGTTGACCTCGTTGAGAGGTCCCTTGCCAGCAGCCATGTCACACCTGAACCTTCCGCACATGTCGGGCACCGGCTTCCCCTCCGGTGACTCCTGCTCGCATGTGCGCTCCTCCCCAAATTAGGGGCGGGTGATGCAAGTGGGGAAGAGGAGCAGCGATCGGTCTCCTACTGTGACAGACGGGCCCGATTGAGTACATAGCGAGTGAGCGGTCGGTAGTGGACGGAACGCACAGCGTCATCGACCGGAACGGCGACCGAGACCTGTCCCTCGGCCTGACCGACGAACAGTGCGGGATCATCCGTGTCCGCGGGCCCGATGGCCTCGATCCCCAACTGACCTGCCGCGCAGACCCATCCGTGGTCCCCGATGACCAGCTCGGGCAGCGGACCGCCGGCCGCGATCGCGTCGGCGAGCACGGTCCGGACGGGGAGCGGCGAGTGGGTGTGTGCACCCGGCGCACCCGGCGCACCCGCGACGTGCCGCACGCCGGCTTCGCGAACCAGTGCGACCCCCCGTACGTAGCCGAGACTGCACGGACGTACGCCGAACCTGGTCGTTATGTCGATTCGTCGCCCCTCTGCCGGGGTGAGGACAGTGCATCCCGCTGACGAGAGCGCCGAGGCCAATGAGGCGTAGAAGTCCAGGAGCCGGCCCGGGTGGCCCGTGCCCAGCAGCACCGGAATCCGCCGTTCAGCAGCACTGCGCAGCCGGGCGGCGAACGCGTCGAGAGCGTCGATGGTGCGGTCGGGGTCGATGGTGTCCGGCCCGGAGACGGTGGCCGGATCGGCCGACACACCGCACTGCTGGGCCATCAGCGCGATCAACGCCGGTACCGGCCACTCCCCTTCGGGCTCCAGCCCGATCAGCGCCCGCGGATCGCGGGCCGCGAAGAGCCGGTAGCGCCGCAGGCTCTTCTCCCTGCTGGTGGCGATGTGCCCGGCCAGCCGCGCGGCCAGCAGATGCGCGCGCAGCGAGCCGACGCCCCTCCCGTCTTCGCGGGCTTCCCGTGCTCGCCGTGTTTCCCGTGGCCCAACATTGCTCGACACAGCGCCCATGCTTGTCCGTCCGGCACCGCGGAGACGGGGCTACGGAGGGAGTCCACCCGCCGAAAGCTCGTTCGGGTGACCTAAGGCAGCAGACCGCGGGCCGGAAAGACCGCCTGCCTCGTCGCCCGTACCGCCTGATCGAGCGGGTCGCCCGGGTCGTAGCCCGTCTCCTCCCACCCCCGCACGACCGGCCGCCGCCCATCCGTCATCCGCCGCGGCGCCACCGGGCTCCCTGTCCGCGCGTACACCGACTGGCGCCACTCCTCCGGCACATCCGTCTCCGGCGGCACCGGCGCGCCGGCCGCGATCGCCACCAGATGCGTCCAGGTGCGCGGCACGACGTCGACCACCGCATAGCCACCGCCGCCTAGCGCCACCCAGCGCCCGTCCGCGTAGGCGTGCGCCCAGTCGTGCAGTGCCTCGGCCGCCGCACGCTGTGCGTCCACGCTCACCGCCAGGTGCGCGAGGGGGTCCTCGAAGTGGGTGTCCGCGCCGTGCTGGGTCACCAGCACTTGTGGCCGGAAGTCGTCGAGGAGTTCGGGCACCACGGCGTGCAGTGCCCGCAGCCAGCCCTCGTCTCCCGTACCGGCCGGCAGGGCCACATTCACGGCACTGCCCTCGGCGTCCTGCCCGCCGGTCTCCTCGGGCCGGCCGGTGCCGGGGAACAGCATCCGCGGGTGTTCGTGCAGCGAGATCGTCAGAACGCGCGGATCGTTCCAGAACGCGTCCTGCACGCCGTCCCCGTGGTGGACGTCCACGTCCACGT
>NZ_JBOHCV010000334.1:0-3209 GCF_050698815.1 Streptomyces sp. | reverse complement strand
CCCCAGGTGAGTTGCTTCCGGTTGCCGCCCTCGACCCAGTGTCCGAGACCCGTCTTCATCTGGGAGAGGTAGGCGGAGCTGACCTTGCCGGTGAGGGCGTCGGGTCCCTGGGCCGCCTCCTGGCGTTCGGTCTCCTCCAGCACCCGCCCGTAGTGCGTGGACAGTTGCTCGCGGTGCTCCTCGAATCCGCCGCTGCTGGCCGGGGTGAAGCCGAGCTGGGCGAGCTGACGGCGGTAGAAGGCCGGCGAGCCCATCGTGTCGAGGTGTATGCGGTCCAGGATGGGCTGGAGTACGGCGGTGGAGCAGCCGTCCGCCGCCATCGGGTCGGTGAAGATGAGCTGACCGCCCGGCCGCAGCACGCGCGCGACCTCCTCCAGTACCCGGGTGCGGTTGCCGCTGTGCAAGAAGGCGTCCTGCGACCAGACCACGTCCACGCTGTCGCCGGGGTAGGGAATGTTCTCGAAGGAACCGTCCACCACCTCGATCTTGTCCGTGAGCCCACGCTGGGCGTTCAGCTCGCGGTGCCGCTCGTTCTCGACCTCGCTGAGGTTGAGCGCGAGGACGCGGCTGCCGTACGTCTCGGCCACGTACCGCGCCGAACCGCCGTAGCCCGAACCGAGGTCGAGCACCACGGAGGTGTCGTCCAGCCCGAGCTTCTCGCCCATCGTGCGCACCGTGCGCCGGCTGGCATCGGCGATGGGTTCGTCAGCGCTCTCGTAGAGGCCGATGTGGATGTCTTCGCCGCCCCACACGGAGGCGTAGAAGGTGTCGGCGTCCGCCGAGTTGTAGTACGTGCGGGCGGTGCTGACGGCGGCCGAGTAGGCGGCGTCGCCCGGTTCGTCCATGCGGTACTCCTTCTCCGCGACGTGGACGAAGAAGTCCGGCTGTTCCTCCCGGTAGGTGTGCTGGAAGTCGCCGTAGGTCTCGATGTGCTGGAAGCCCACCTCGGACATCAGCCGCCGCGTGTAGTCCTTGCGCAGCGGGAACATGTTGAGGTGGTAGACGGAGTTGTCGGGGAAGTTGTACCGCATCCGGCACAGTCCCTCGTCCAGGTACTCCGGCTCCACCCTGACGTCTTCGCCGCAGTAGTAGTAGGCGTGCTTGCTGGAATACCCCCGGTCCAGCATCGCGTCGTAGTTGCGCTGGTCGAGGATGAGCACGCCGTCGTGCTTCAGCATCGCGTAGAACTCGGCGAGCGCACGGCGCCGGTCACGCTCCGAGAAGAGATGCGTGAAGGAGTTGCCGAGGCAGACGATGGCGTCGTACTCCCCGTGCACGTCCCGGTTGAGCCAGCGCCAGTCCGCCAGGACGACGCACAGGACGTGGCCGCCGTTCTCGGTTCCGTTGCGGAACGCCCGGGCCAGCATGTCGGCGCTGCCGTCGGCGCTCACGGCGTCGAATCCCGCCTCCAGCAGCCGCACCGAGTGGAACCCCGTCCCCGTGGCGACGTCGAGCACGCTCTTCACGCCCTGCTTGCGCAGCAGGTCGATGAAGAAGTTGCCCTCACTCTGTGTGCGCTTGGCCCAATCTATGAGCGAATCCCACTTTTCGACGAAACTTGGGACGTACTCTTCCGTGTAGTGCCCGGTCTCCCGGACGTCGACGGGGTTGTCTCCGAACTCCTGCACCGGTCGCGCGGTAATGGGGAACCTCCGATTGCTTGGATGGCGGCCTACGGCGCGGCCACCCTGGACGCAAACGGGCTTCAGTCACGGGCACCGCGCGCTCGGACTCCAAGCGCATAGCTATCCATCCTGGCCCGCGTCTATGCCACCACCCGGCCGGTCAGCTGTTCGGTCGGCCACAAAACCCGGCCCCCACCAGCGTCTTTGCGATCTCAGTTTTCCGGGGGGCGCCGCCTCCGTAAACCGGGACAGTTGGGTATGCTGCCAGCGCAGTGAGACAATTCGGCACACCCCGCAGCGAACCCGCACCGAACCCGGCGAGAACACATGGCAAAGAACAGCTCGTTCAGCACGCGTGACATCGGCATGGATCTCGGCACGGCCAACACCCTGGTGTACGCACGCGGACGCGGCATCATCCTCAACGAACCCTCCGTCGTGGCCATCGAGTCACGCACCGGCAGGGTGCTCGCGGTGGGGACCGAGGCCAAGCAGGCGGTGGGCCGTACTCCCGGCACCATCACCGCCACCCGGCCGCTCAAGGGCGGTGTCATCACGGACTTCGAGGCGACCGAGGGAATGCTCCGGCACTTCATCCGCGCGGCGCGGGTGGGCCGCGGGCGCGGACCCCGGGTGGTCGTCTGCGTGCCGAGCGGTGTGACGGGCGTGGAGCGGCGCGCGGTGCTGCAGACAGCGGCCCGGGCCGGCGCCCGTTCGGTGCACCTCATCGAGGAGCCGATGGCGGCCGCGATCGGCGCCGGGCTGCCCGTGCACGAGGCCCGCGGCTCCATGGTCGTCGACATCGGCGGAGGCAGCACCGAGGTCGCGATCATCTCGTTGGGCGGCACGGTCGTCACCCACTCCGCGCGGGTCGCCGGGGACGCGCTGGACGCGGCGATCGCCGCGTACATCGAGCAGCGCTTCGGCATCGCGGTCGGTGAGCGCACCGCCGAGAACATCAAGATGTCGCTGGGCAGCGGCACTTCGTTCCCGGTGCACGGCCGGGACAAGGATACCGGCATGCCCAAGACGGTGGAGCTGACCGAGGAGGAGATCCGGGACGCGACGGAGAAGCCCGTCGCCGCGATCGTCGACGCGGTGCGCACCGCCTTCGACGCCTGCCCGCCGGAGCTGTACGGCGACATCATGGAACGCGGCATCGTCCTGACCGGCGGCGGCGCACTCCTGCACGGGCTCGACGAGCGGATGGCGAAGGAGACGGGCATGCCCGTCTACGTCGCCGACGAGCCGCTGAACTGCGTGGCCGTGGGCACGGGGCACTGCCTGGAGGAGTTCGACAAGCTGGAGAAGGTCTTCAGCGGCTCCGCGGAGGGGCTGCGCTGAGCCGCAGCGGGTCCGTGGCCCGGCCGCCGGGGTGCCGCACTCCGGCCGCGCTGGTGCCGTGACCGGCAATGTTTGCCCGTCAAGGAGCGTCGTCCAGCCATGGGGTCTCCCCAGGCCGCAGGCCCAGGGCTTGGGGTCTCCCCGGGCCGCAGGCCCAGGGGATGCGAAGCGCAAGGCGGCCGGAAGTCCTTGTAGCGGAGCTACCAGGACTTTTAGCCAACGCTGGGGGCACTCCCCCTG
>NZ_JBOHCV010000333.1:0-8110 GCF_050698815.1 Streptomyces sp. | reverse complement strand
GCGTACTCCTCACCCGCCGCTTGCCCGGTGACCCACGGCCCCCCTCGGGCCATGGGTCGCCGGGCGGACGGGCCGCCGGCTGCGGCTCGTCATCCGGCGTGGGCCGGACGGCTGTCGTGCGCGCCGTGGTCTCCCTTCAGGTCCTTGAGCCGGATGTCGCGGAAGGCCACCTCGTCCTCGTCGCCGTGGTTCTGGAGTCCGAGATGCCCGTCCGTCAGGCTGCGGGCGGGGTCGGTGTTGGTGAAGTCGTTGATCTGTACGCCGTTGAGCCAGACCTGGAGACGTTCACCCTCGACACGGATCTCGTAGGTGTTCCACTCCCCCGGCGGGTTGAGCGCCGCGTCCCGTGCGGCGAGGTCGGCCGACTGGAAGCCGTAGACGGCGCCGGTCGTCTTCTCCGGTGCGTCGGTGGCGTCGATCTGGATCTCGTAGCCGCGCTCCACCGCCGACCAGGGGTCGTCGGAGGCGGGGAAGCCGATGAAGACGCCGGAGTTGTCGTCTCCGGTCAGCTTCCAGTCCAACTTGAGTGAATAGCCGGACAGTTGCTCGGTCCCGTACCACAACAGGCCCATGCCGCCGACGGTGGTGAGGGTGCCGTCCCCGGCCTCCTCGAACCGTCCGGGGCCCGCCTGCCGCCACTCACCGAGTCCGGTGCCGCTGTCGTAGACCGGCGCATAGCCGTTCTCCGGGCGGCAGTCGGCGTCGGCGGCGCCGGTCGCGTAGCGGACGCCGCCGAGCAGGTGCGCACGGAAGGCGGCGTCCCTGTACGACTCCTTGGTGTGCCCGGAGCCGGTGTAGAAGGCGCGGCCGCCCTCGTACTCCTGGCACCAGGCGATGGGGTGGTCACCGCCCATGTTCCCGCCCGTGTACGAGCCTTCGTCGAGGGCGGCCAGCACGTGCACGCGATCGCGCGGGTTGGTGCGGTAGTTGTACCACTCGTCGGTGCGCTGCCAGCTGTCGCCCAGATGGGAGGTGGCCGGGTGTGCGCGGTCCTCGACCTCGACCGTGGCGGGCTGGATCAGCGGGTGCGAGTCGAAATAAGCGCCCACGAGCCCGCCGTACCACGGCCAGTCGTACTCGGTGTCGGCCGCCGCGTGCACGCCGGCGTAGCCGCCGCCCTCCGCGATGTAGCCCTCGAAGGCGGCCTGTTGCTCCTCATCAAGCACGTCGCCGGTCGTGGAGAGGAAGACCACGGCGTCGTACGCGGCGAGGTTGTCCGGCGTGAAGGCGCCGGCGTCCTCCGTGGCGTCCACGGTGAAGCCGTTCTCGGCGCCGAGTTGCCGGAGGGTCGCGATGCCGCGCGGGATGGAGTCGTGCCGGAAACCCGCGGTCTTGGAGAAGACCAGGATGTGTTCGTCCGCGCGCGGCTTGTCCGGCGGCGTCGCCGCCTGGCCGGGAATCGCCGTGACGCCCAGCAGCAGCACCGCGGAGGCCGCGGCGGTGAGCACCGAGCTTCTGATGCCTCTCCTTCGTGTGTGTCTCATCGGTTCTCCTCCCCTCAACTCGTCGTGACCTTGAAGCTGTCCAGGTCGAACAGGTCACCGGAGCCGCCCTTGAAGACGAGGTAGAGCTGCCCGGTCCCGGCGGGCGGGTTCTCGATCGCGGTGCTCACCTCACGCCAGCCGTCGCCGGTGCCGGTCTCCGCAGTGCCCAGCAGGGTGCCGTCGGGTGCTCCGGCCCGTACCTCCACGGCTCCGCCCGCCGCACCGCCGGTGCCGATACGGGCGGACAGTTCGGTCAGGTCGCCCAGGGCGTACGGCTCGAAGGCGATCCACTGGCCGTTCTCCGCGCCGGTGACGGCACGGCCGCCCTCGGCGCCCGCCGCGTCCGCGACGTTCACGCCGTCCGCGGAGGTGGTGAAGTGCTCGGCCTGCCTGTGCTCGGGCTGCAGGATGCTCTGCGCGTGCGTGGTCAGCGGATCCTGGCCGCCGCCGCCGTTGTCGGTGTACTGGGCGTCGAAGACGCCGAAGATGTCGGCGTTCGGGTCGTGTTCGCCGTCGGCCGGGGTCTTGAGGGTGCCGGAGCAGCCCTTGGCCGAGGTGATCGGGTGACCGTGGCTGTCGTGGCCGAGGATGTAACTGACCTCGACCTTGGAGCAGTCGATCTCGCCGTCCTCCGGGTCGGTCACCTCCACCTCGAAGGGCACCTCGTCACCGAAGCCGAACGGCTGCCCGTCGGCGGGCAGTTTCAGCTCGACCGTGGGCGCGGTGTTGCCGACGGTGACGATCACGCCGGCGCTGCCGGTGCGGCCGCCGGGGTCGGTGACGGTGACGGTCGCGGAATAGGTGCCGTTCTCGGTGTAGGTGTGGGTGGCGTCCGCCTTGTCGGACGTGGCGCCGTCGCCGAAGTCCCAGCGGTAGGTCAGCGCGTCGCCGTCGGCGTCGCTGCCCTCGGCGGAGAAGGCGACCTCCAGCGGTGCCTGCCCGCTGGTCCTGTCGGACTTCGCCTCGGCGACGGGGCTGTGGCCGTCGGTGGCGTTATCGATCCGGTAGACCGCGGAGTTCTCGTCGCCGTTGAAGAAGCCGGTGCCGTAGTCGAGTACGTACAGCGCGCCGTCCGGCCCGAACTCCATGTCCATCACCTGGGTTCCGTCCCAGGGGAAGGCGTTGATGGCGCTGACCTCGCCGCCCTTGTCCTGCTCGATGCGCTTGATCCAGCGGCGGCCGAACTCGCCCGGGAAGAAGTCGCCGTCGTACTCCTTGGGGAACTTCACCTCCGAGTCCAGGTCCTTGTCGTAGCGGTAGACGGGGCCGCCCATCGGAGACTCGGAGCCGTCGCCGAACTCGGGCACCGAGGCGCCGTCGTAGGGGATCCAGGCGGACTCGGCGGCGGGCAGGTCGGTGAGCCCGGTGTTGTTCGGCGACGTGTTCTTCGGGGCGGCGCAGTCGAACTTCTCCCCGGAGTCGCCGGTGCCGAAGTCGTAGTCGGTGTAGGCGTCGTTCTTGCCGGTGCAGTACGGCCAGCCGTAGTTGCCGGCCTTGGTGACGCGGGCGAACTCGACCTGTCCCGCAGGCCCGCGTGCCGGGTCGGCGGAGCCCGCGTCGGGACCGTAGTCGCCGACGTAGACGATGCCGGTGGGCTTGTCGACGGTCATCCGGAAGGGGTTGCGGAAGCCCATCGCGTAGATCTCGGGGCGGGTCTTGTCGGTGTCCGGCGCGAAGAGGTTGCCGTCGGGGACGTCGTAGGAGCCGTCCGCCTTGACCTTGATGCGGAGGATCTTGCCGCGCAGGTCGTTGGTGTTGCCCGAGCTGCGCTGCGCGTCGAAGGACGGGTTGCGGTCCGCGCGCTCGTCGATCGGCGAATAGCCGTCCGACTGGAAGGGGTTGGTGTCGTCACCCGTCGAGAGCAGCAGGTTGCCGTCGCCGTCGAAGGCGATGTCACCGCCGACGTGGCAGCACAGACCGCGGCTGGCGGGGACCTCGAGGATCTTCTTCTCGCTGTCCGTCTCGAGGGTGCCGTCCTCGCCGAGGACGAAGCGGGAGAGCCGGTTGACGCCGTCGAAGGGCCTGAAGTCGTCGGGATTGCCCGTCTCTGGGGCATCGCCCTCCGGGGTGTTCATGGGAGGTGCGTAGTAGAGGTAGACGAAGCGGTTCTCGGTGAAGTCGGGGTCGATGCCGACGCCTTGCAGACCCTCCTCGTCATGGCTGTAGACGGGGATCTCACCCGCGACCTTCGTGGTGCCGTTCTTGTCGGTCAGCCGCACCGTGCCCTCGCGCGCGGTGTGCAGGACCGATCCGTCGGGCAGCACCGCGAGCGTCATCGGTTCGCCGGTCTCGGCGACACCCTTGGCCAGGGTGACCTGCTGGAAGTCGGCGGCAGCCTTGCTCTCGGGGGCAGTCGGCGGCGCGGCCTGGCCGGCCGGCGCACTGCCGAGGGTGAGCGCACTGCCCACCAGCACGGTGGACAGCAGGACGGCGAGGCGAGCGCGGACCGTGGCGCGCGTCCGGCGCGGTCGGGGCGATCTGTTGCCGTGGGGCTGGGAAAGGGTGCGGATGATCCTGTGCACGCGGCTCCTCCTGGGAGGGAGAACGGTGAGTGACGAATGAGTCGTTGACCGTTGAGTAGGCACAGGCGCGCGCCGTCGCGCCGGAGTGGGAATCGGGGCCGGGCCCTTACGTACCGGGGGCCGGCTGCTGCGGGAGACCTGCGAGGGGGAAACACGGTTCATGTCCGGTACATCTCAAGGACCGTAGCCATCTTCGTCCGGTACGGAAACCCCTTTGACATAGGTCAAGTTGGCTTCGTCCATCATATGGACAAAGATGGGGCACCTCAGCTGCTGAAGGCCGCGTCGAAGGACGCGGTGGGCGGGTCGTAGTCGAACGCCTTCAGCCGCCGCAGCGCTTCAGGCGCCCCGGCGAGTCTGTCCATCCCGGCGTCCTCCCACTCCACCGACACCGGCCCGTCGTAGCCGATGGAGTGGAGCATCCGGAAGACGTCCTCCCAGGCCACGTCGCCGTGCCCGGCCGAGACGAAGTCCCAGCCACGGCGCGGGTCGCCCCACGGCAGGTGCGAGCCCAGCCGTCCGTTGCGGCCGTCCAGGCGGGTACGGGCCTCTTTGCAGTCGACGTGGTAGATGCGGTCCCGGTAGTCGTAGAGGAAGCCCGCCGGGTCCAGGTCCTGCCAGACGAAGTGGCTGGGGTCGAAGTTGAGCCCGAAGGCCAGCCGGTGGCCGATCGCCTCCAAGGCGCGGTGAGTTGTCCAGTAGTCGTACGCGATCTCGCTGGGGTGCACCTCGTGGGCGAACCGCACGCCCTCCGCGTCGAAGACGTCCAGGACCGGATTCCACCGCTCGGCGAAGTCCTCGTACCCGCGCTCCACCATGTGCGGCGGCACCGGCGGGAACATCGCGACCAGATGCCAGATCGAGGAACCGGTGAAACCGACGACGGTACGCACGCCCAGCGCCGCCGCGGCCCGCGCGGTGTCCTTCATCTCGGCCGCCGCCCGCTGCCGTACTCCCTCGGGCTCGCCATCGCCCCAGATGCGGGCGGGCAGGATGCCCTGGTGCCGCTCGTCGATCGGGTGGTCGCAGACGGCCTGCCCGACCAGGTGGTTGGAGACCGCCCAGCAGCGCAGCCCGTACTTCTTCAGCAGCGCCCGTCTGCCGTCCACATAGCCGGGCTCCGCCAGTGCCCGGTCCACCTCGAAGTGATCGCCCCAGCAGGCCAGTTCGAGGCCGTCGTAACCGAAGTCGCGGGCCAGTGCGCAGACCTCCTCCAGCGGCAGGTCCGCCCACTGGCCGGTGAAGAGAGTGAACTGTCTGGGCATGATGCGGAGCCTCCTGATGACTCGTACGGGCGGGTGACCCGGCCGGGTCGCGGTTCAGCCGGGGACGGGGGTGTAGACGCTGTTCTTGCCGGCACTCTCCTCGACGGCGGCCAGCACCCGCTGCACCTGGAGACCGTCGGCGAAGGTGGGTCCGGGGTCGGTGCCGGCGGCGATGGCGTTCAGCAGGTCGCGGGCCTGGTGGACGAAGGTGTGCTCATAGCCGAGGCCGTGGCCGGGCGGCCACCACGCCTCCAGGTAGGGATGATCGGCCTCGGTGACCAGAATCCGGCGGAAGCCGGACTCCGCCGCGGCGTCCGTATGGTCGTGGAAGTGCAGCTCGTTGAGCCTTTCCAGATCGAATACGAGGGAACCCCGGGTGCCGTTCAGCTCGACCCGCAGCGCGTTCTTGCGTCCCGCCGCGACCCGGCTGACCTCGAAGGAGGCCAGCGCTCCGGAGGCGAGCCGCCCGGTGAAGAGGGCCGCGTCGTCCACGGTGACGGGGCCGAGCGCACCGCCGGCTCCGGCGCCGGGCAGCGGACGCTCGGTCACGAAGGTCTCGGTCTGCGCCGAGACACCGGCCAGCGGCGAGCCCGCCAGGTGCTGGACGATATCGACGGCGTGCGCGCCCAGGTCACCGAGTGCGCCCGAGCCCGCCGCCTCCCGGCGCAGCCGCCATGCCAGCGGGAAGGCGGGATCGACGAGCCAGTCCTGCAGGTAGGTCACCCGTACGTGCCGCAGCTCCCCCAGCCGGCCCTCGGTCACCAGGTGCCGGGCGAAGGCGAGCGCGGGCGTACGGCGGTAGTTGAAGCCGACCATCGCCAACTGCCCGCGCGAACGGGCCTCCTGGGCGGCAGCCGCCATCGCCTCCGCCTCCGCGACCGAGTTGGCGAGCGGCTTCTCGCACAGCACGTGCTTGCCCGCCGCCAGGGCCGCGACGGCGATCTCGGCGTGGCTGTCGCCTGGGGTGCAGATGTCGACGAGCTGCACGTCCGTACGGGCGATGAGGTCCCGCCAGTCGGTCTCGGCGTCACTCCAGCCCAGCCGTCCGGCCGCCGCCCGTACGGCCTGAGCGTCCCGCCCGCACACGACCGTCATGGCCGGGGTGAGCGGCAGGTCGAAGACACGGGCGACGGTGCGCCAGCCCTGGGAGTGGGCCGCTCCCATGAAGGCGTATCCCACCATTCCCACGCCCAGCGTGGGAGCGGACCCGGCCGGGCCGGATCCGGCCGGATCGGCGCCGGCGGGCACGGGGACGGGCATGGCGGTGTCGTGGGACATGGGGCTCCTCCCTTTCGGGGGTACGCGGTGGGGGTGGCGGCCGGGCGCCGGCTGGTGCCCCTCCCGGCACCAGGCACCCGTGTACGGCGGCGGTGACGGCGGTGGCCGGCCGGTTACTTGAAACCGGTGGGCAGGTACTCGTCGACGTTGTCCTTGGTGACGACGGCCGAGTAGAGCGTCATCGAGGCGGGGATCTCGAACTCGGCGAGGCCGCCGACGCCTTTGCCCTGGCCCAGGGCGCGGGCCAGATCGATGGCGGAGGCGGCCATCGTCGGCGGATACAGCACCGTGGCCTTGAGCACGCCGTCACCGGACTTGATGGCGTCCATGGCGTGCCGGGAGCCCGCGCCGCCGACCATGATGAACTCGTCCCGGCCGGCCTGCTTGATGGCGCGCTCCGCGCCCACGCCCTGGTCGTCGTCGTGGTTCCACAGCGCGTCGAACTTCGGCTCGGCGCGCAGCAGCTGCGCCATCTTCGACTGACCGGACTCGACGGTGAACTCGGCGGCCTGGCGGGCGACCTTCTTGACGTTGGGGTAGTTCTTGAGCGCGGCGTCGAAGCCCTTGGTGCGCTCCCGGGTCAGCTCCAGGTTGTCCATGCCCGCGAGTTCGACGACCTTGGCGTTCTTCTTGCCCTTGAGCTGTTCGCCGATGTAGCGGCCCGCGTTGAGGCCCATGCCGTAGTTGTCGCCGCCGATCCAGCAGCGGTACGCCTGCTGGGAGGCGAAGATCCGGTCGAGGTTGACCACGGGGATGCCCGCGCGCATCGCCTTCAGACCGACCTGGGTCAGCGCCTTGCCGTCGGCGGGGAGGATGACCAGGACGTCGACCTTCTTGTTGATCAGCGTCTCGATCTGGCCGACCTGCTGGGCGTTGTCGTTGGAGCCCTCGGTGGCCTCCAGCGTGACGTCCTCGTACTTCTTGGCGCGAGCGGTGGCCTGGTCGTTGATGGCGTTCAGCCAGCCGTGGTCGGCCTGCGGCCCGGCGAAGCCGATGGTCACCTTCTTGCCGGGCTTGTCGTCGGCGACGTCGGCCTGGCCGGCCTCGTCCGCCTTGTCGTTGCTCTTGTTGCTGGTGCAGCCCGCGCCGAGGAGAGCGGCGCCGGCGGCGGCCGTACCGAAGAGCATGCTGCGGCGGGAGGAGCGCTGGTTCTCGGTCTTGTCAGTCATGTCGTCTTACGACCCTTCTGGACCAGGACTGCGGCGACGATGATCGCCCCCTTGGCGATCTGCTGGACGTCGCTCTGGAGGTTGTTGAGCGCGAACAGATTGGTGATCGTGGTGAAGACCAGGACGCCGAGCACGGAGCCGGTGATGGTGCCCCGGCCCCCGCTGAGCAGGGTGCCGCCGATGATCGCGGCGGCGATGGCGTCGAGTTCGTAGAGGTTGCCGTTGGTGTTCTGACCGGACCCGGTGAGGACGATCAGCATGAAGGCGGCGATGCCGCAGCACAGACCGGAGAGCAGATACAGCAGCAGCCGCTGCCGCCGCACGGCGATGCCGGCCAGCCGGGACGCCTCGGCGTTGCCGCCGACCGCCACGGTGCGGCGTCCGAAGGTGGT
>NZ_JBOHCV010000332.1:0-26499 GCF_050698815.1 Streptomyces sp. | reverse complement strand
GGACCGAGCCTGCCGACGGCGCCGGCAAGCCCGTGCCGGGCGCGCTGTGGCCATGGGTCAAGCTATCGAGCTGGGTGGAGCTCGCGATCTTCGCCGGCCTCTGCTTCTTCTGGCTGGCCCCGGGCTTCGACCATGAGGCGTTCATCTTCGGCTGGGCGCACGGCCTCGGGTTCATCGCCCTGTGCGTGCTCATCTGGATCGCCATCCTGCGCCGCGAGGCGCCCTACACCCTGCTCGCGGCGACCCTCACGCCGGTGGGTCCCCTGGGCAGCGTGATCGGAATCGAGGTGATCGAGCGACGCCGCCCGAGTTGATCCTCGCCCACGACGACGCGGGAGACGGGCCGCCACTCGTCCTCATTCACGCGGGGGTATGCGACCGCCGCATGTGGGAGCCGCAGTGGAGGGCGCTCACCGGACAGCTCAGGACCATCCGCTGCGATCTGCGCGGGTTTGGCGAATCGCCGCTGCCGGCCGAATCCTTCAACAACGCCGACGATGTGCTCCGGCTACTGGACATGCTCGGCATCGACCGCGCGAGCGTCGTGGGCGCGTCGTTCGGCGGGCGGGTGGCCCTCGAGCTCGCCGCCACGTGGCCGCAGCGGGTTGAGAGGCTCATCCTGCTCTGCGGCGGGTGGGAGGGCGTGGATCCCGATCCTGAGCTCAGGTCGTTCGCCGAGGAGGAAGACCGGCTGCTCGACCAGGGCGACGTCGACGGCGCGGTCGAGCTCAATGTCCAGACCTGGCTCGGCCCGGACGCCTCAGACGCCAGTCGGTCGCTGGTCCGGCGTATGCAACGCCGCGCGTTCGAGGTCCAACTCGAGGCCGGCGATGACGCGGTGGCCGAACACCGAGACGTGGACCCGGGCGCCGTCGAGGCCCCGACCCTGGTGGTCTCCGGGGCCAAAGACTTCGCTCACTTCCGGCAGGTCGCGGCGACGCTCGCGGATCGCATCCGCGGAGCCGAGCACCGGGAGCTGGATTGGGCGGGCCACCTGCCCTCGCTGGAGCGGCCCGATCTCGTCATCGACCTGCTCCTGGACCATCTGTGCAACTAGAGGCGTTCGCGGCGCGAAGAGGGAGTTCGGAACTTCCGCATTGCCTTGAGGGAGACATGAAGCGAAAGCTGAGACGCAAGGCCCGGTCGTTGGCCGCCAACGAGTTCGGGGCGGTGCGCTACCTCGGCGGCGCGTGGTCCACGGGCGAAGCGATTGTCGAAAACCCGCACCTATCGTGCGGGAAGTCGACAATTCCGGAAGCCGCATTCGTCCACCTCGCCCGGAGGCTCCGAAAACCGAGCCTGACCAGCGACATGGGCGAGCGGCGAAGCGAGCGTACCAGCGGGGTACGTGAGCGAGACACTCGGCCCTGGAGGCCGTCAGGCGAAGGTTTGCAGGAGCCGAAGAGATGGCGGGGCGGGGCTGTGGGAGGCAGGGGGTCCACACAGCCCGCGCCCACGCCTGCGCGTCGGTAGCCAGGGAGGGATGCCGACGCGATCGCCCCCGGAGGCGGGACTGGCCGGGGACGAACTCTACAAGTCTTGCCTGCTCTGTCTCTACAAGTCTTGCCTGCTCTGTAAGTGTGCCCGATTCGTCAGTCGGACTGCATTCTGATGCATACAGATGGCCAAAGTCAATAGAAAAAGTGACCAATTTGCAGGTAGACCACGCACGGACACCTGCGGGAACACGCACGGACAGACACCCGCGGGCCGCCTAGCGAAGATCGCGCAAGACGCGCTGCAGAATTCCGCCGTTGCGGTAGTAGCCGACCTCGTTCGGCGTGTCCAGCCGCACCCGTGCCTCGAACTCCAGCGGCTCGGCGCCATCCCGCGAAGCGCTGACGATCACCTTGCGCGCCTCGCCGGCGGCGGCGGCGAGCGCCTCGTCGAGGCCATCGACGGCGATCACCTCCTCCCCCGTGAGGCCCAGGGACTCCGCGCCTTCCGAGTCCGGGAACTGCAGCGGCAGGACCCCCATGCCGATCAGGTTCGAGCGGTGGATGCGCTCGTAGGACTCGGCGACGACCGCCTTGACGCCCAGCAACGCGGTGCCCTTGGCGGCCCAGTCGCGGGACGAGCCGGATCCGTACTCCTTGCCCGCCAGCACGACCAGCGGGATGCCGTCGCGCTGGTAGTTCTGCGAGGCGTCGTAGATCGTGGTGACCGGGTAGGCGTCCTGGGTGAAGTCCCGGGTGAAACCGCCCTCGGTGTCCGGCGCGATCTGGTTGCGCAGCCGGATGTTGGCGAAGGTGCCGCGGATCATGACCTCGTGGTTGCCGCGGCGGGAGCCGTAGCTGTTGAAGTCCCGGCGCTGCACGCCGTGCTCCGTCAGGTACGTACCCGCCGGGGAATCGGCCTTGATGGCGCCCGCCGGGGAGATGTGGTCGGTGGTGACCGAGTCGCCCACCTTGACCAGCACCCGCGCACCGGAGATGTCCTCGACCGGGTCCGGCTCGTGGCCCATGCCCTCGAAGTAGGGGGGCTTGCGCACGTAGGTGGACTCGGCGTCCCACTCGAAGGTGTTGCCGGTGGGGACCGGCAGTGCCTGCCACTGGGCGTCACCGGCGAAGACGTCGGAGTAGCTCCGGGTGAACATCTCCTGGCCGATGGCCCCGGCCACGACCTCCTCGACCTCCTGCTCGGAGGGCCAGATGTCCTTCAGGAAGACCGGCTCGCCCTTCTTGTCCGTGCCCAGGGCCTCGGTGGTGATGTCCACCTTCATCGAGCCCGCGAGGGCGTAGGCGACGACGAGCGGCGGGGACGCGAGGTAGTTCATCTTCACGTCGGGGTTGATCCGGCCCTCGAAGTTGCGGTTGCCGGAGAGGACGGAGGTGACCGCCAGGTCGTTCTCGTTCACCGCCGCGGAGACCTCGTCCGGCAGCGGGCCGGAGTTGCCGATGCAGGTGGTGCAGCCGTACCCGACGAGGTTGAAGCCCAGCTTGTCCAGGTACGGGGTGAGACCCGCGCGGTCGTAGTAGTCCATGACCACCTGGGAGCCGGGGGCGAGGGTGGTCTTGACCCAGGGCTTGCGGGTCAGGCCCCTCTCGACGGCCTTCTTGGCGACCAGGGCGGCGCCGACCATGACGTACGGGTTGGAGGTGTTGGTGCAGGAGGTGATCGCGGCGACGGCGACGGCGCCGTGGTCGATCTCGTAGGTGCTGCCGTCGGGGGCGGTCACCAGCGTCGGCTTGCTCGGCACGCCGTTGGACACCGCCGGGGCGTCGGAGGCCGGGAAGGACTCCTTGCCCGCCTCGTCCAGGTCCGCCTGGTCGGAGACGTAGTTGCGGACGTCCTGGCCGAACTTCTCCTTGGCGTCGGCCAGTGCGATCCGGTCCTGCGGGCGCTTCGGGCCGGCGATGGAGGGCACGACGGTGGACAGGTCCAGCTCGAGGTACTCGGAGTACTCGGGCTCACGGGAAGGGTCGTGCCACAGGCCCTGCTCCCTGGCGTACGCCTCCACCAGCGCGAGCTGCTGCTCGTCACGGCCGGTGAGCTTCAGGTAGGTGATCGTCTCCGCGTCGACCGGGAAGATCGCGGCGGTGGAGCCGAACTCCGGCGACATGTTGCCGATGGTCGCCCGGTTCGCCAGCGGCACGGAGCCCACGCCGTCGCCGTAGAACTCCACGAACTTGCCGACCACGCCGTGGTTGCGGAGCATCTCGGTGATGGTCAGCACCAGGTCGGTGGCCGTGGTGCCGGTGGGCAGCTCGCCGGTGAGCTTGAAGCCGACCACCCGCGGGATCAGCATCGAGACGGGCTGGCCAAGCATCGCGGCCTCGGCCTCGATGCCGCCGACGCCCCAGCCGAGCACGCCGAGGCCGTTGACCATCGTCGTGTGCGAGTCGGTGCCGACGAGGGTGTCGGGGTAGGCCTGGCCGCCGCGCACCATCACGGTGCGGGCGAGGTGCTCGATGTTCACCTGGTGCACGATGCCGGTGCCGGGCGGCACGACCTTGAACTCGTCGAAGGCGGTCTGGCCCCAGCGCAGGAACTGGTAGCGCTCGCGGTTGCGCCCGTACTCCAGCTCGACGTTCTGCGCGAAGGCGTTGGCGGTGCCGAACTTGTCGGCGATCACCGAGTGGTCGATGACCAGCTCGGCGGGGGCCAGCGGGTTGATGCGGTCCGCGTCGCCGCCGAGCTCCTTGACGGCCTCGCGCATGGTCGCCAGGTCCACCACGCAGGGCACGCCCGTGAAGTCCTGCATGATCACGCGGGCGGGGGTGAACTGGATCTCCTGGCTGGGCCGGGCCTCGGGGTCCCAGTCACCCACCGCGCGGATGTGGTCGGCGGTGATGTTCGCGCCGTCCTCGGTCCGCAGCAGGTTCTCCAGCAGCACCTTCAGGCTGTACGGGAGGCGGGCGGAGCCGGCCACCTTGTCCAGCTTGAAGATCTCGTACGACTCGTCGCCCACCTGCAGCGTGCTGCGGGCGTCGAAGCTGTTCGCCGACACGAAAGTCTCCTTCAGTGCGTGATTGCCGATCAGGTGCGCCTTCGACAGTTATCTCGATGTCGAGATAACTGTAGTACATGACCGCCGCGCGGTCATGCCCCGCCCGGCGGCCTCGCCCGCGCCCTCCCGTGTCCCGAAGCGCTCCCATCTCATATGTGAGATATATTTGCATCATGACTGATGACTACCTCGCCCGCATCGGGCACCTCATCCGTGACGCCCGCAGGCACCGAGGCTGGACGCAGGTGAAACTCGCGGAGGCTCTGGCCACCAGCCAGAGCGCGGTGAACCGGATCGAGCGGGGGAATCAGAACATCAGCCTTGAGATGATCGCCCGCATCTCCGAGGCACTGAACAGCGAGATCGTCTCGCTGGGCTACTCGGGTCCGATGCACCTGCGGGTCGTCGGCGGCCGGCGGCTGTCGGGCAGCATCGACGTCAAGACGAGCAAGAACGCCTGCGTCGCGCTGCTGTGCGCCTCACTGCTCAACTCCGGCCGTACGGTGCTGCGCCGGGTCGCCCGGATCGAAGAGGTCTTCCGCATCCTCGAGGTGCTCTCCTCCATCGGCGTGCGCACCCGCTGGATCAACGACGGCGCCGACCTGGAGATCGTGCCGCCGGCGAAGCTGGACCTGGAGGCCATCGACGCCGAGGCGGCACGGCGCACCCGCAGCATCATCATGTTCCTCGGCCCGCTGCTGCACCGCATGGACCGGTTCCGCATTCCCTACGCTGGCGGCTGCGACCTCGGTACGCGCACCGTGCAACCGCACATGATCGCGCTGCGCCGGTTCGGCCTGGACATCACCGCCACCGAGGGCCTCTACCACGCGGTCGTCGACCGCTCCGTCACGCCCGACGCGCCCATCGTGCTGACCGAGCGCGGCGACACCGTCACCGAGAACGCGCTGCTGGCCGCCGCCCGGCACGACGGCGTCACGGTGATCCGTAACGCCTCCTCCAACTACATGGTCCAGGACCTCTGCTTCTACCTGGAGCTGCTCGGCGTCAAGGTCGAGGGGCTCGGCACGACCACGCTGACCGTGCACGGCGTCCCCGAGATCGACGTCGACGTCGACTACTCCCCCTCCGAGGACCCGGTGGAGGCGATGAGTCTGCTCGCCGCCGCCGTGGTCACCGGATCCGAACTGACGGTGTGCCGGGTCCCCGTGGAGTTCCTGGAGATCGAGCTGGCCGTGCTGGACGAGATGGGCCTGGACACCGACCGCAGCCCGGAGTACGCGGCGGACAACGGCCGCACCCGCCTGATCGACCTCACCGCCCGGCCCTCCAAGCTGGAGGCGCCCATCGACAAGATCCACCCGATGCCCTTCCCCGGCATCAACATCGACAACGTCCCCTTCTTCGCCGCCATCGCCGCCGTCGCCCAGGGCAAGACCCTCATCCACGACTGGGTCTACGACAACCGCGCCATCTATCTCACCGACCTCAACCGCCTCGGCGGCCGGCTCCAACTCCTCGACCCGCACCGCGTGCTGGTCGAGGGCCCGACGAGGTGGCGCGCGGCGGAGATGATGTGCCCGCCCGCCCTGCGCCCGGCCGTGGTGGTGCTGCTGGCGATGCTGGCGGCGGAGGGGACGTCGGTACTGCGCAACGTCTATGTGATCAACCGCGGTTACGAGGACCTGGCCGAGCGGCTCAACGAAGTCGGCGCGCAGATCGAGACCTTCCGCGACATTTGATATACGAATGCCGCCACACCCCGTCTGACCTGCTACTTAGTGGGTCAGGCTGGGGTGCGGCGGCATCTCTGGGACTTCTCTGGGACTTTGGGCGTGCGGCGGGCTACGGGCCGCTCTTCACGGGCTCTGCCGACCGGCCACGGCTACGCGAAGATCGCGTCGATGGCGGCGCTGCCCCGTGCGCCCGCGCGGGGCAGGAAGTGGGAGTACTTCCGCAGCGTGAACCCGGGGTCGGAGTGCCCCAGCCAGCGTGCCAGGGAGACGATCGATTCGCCGGCCTCCAGTTCCTCCGAGGCGTAGAAGTGGCGCAGGGCGTGGAAGCCATGCTCCCGGGACGGCTCCCACACACGAGCGCCGTCGGCGCTGCCCTCAGTGATCACATCGCAGACCCGCCTCAGGTACCGGGGGCTGATCTTGGATTTCGCAGGGGTACTGACCATCGGCATCCGTGAATCGCAGGACGCTTGGTGCACGGAGGAAGGCCTGACGCCGGGTGCCTGGGGCAGCACTCTGCAGAACCATCCCGAAGGGCGGCGGCTGTACCTAGCGTTGGAAGCTGGGGAGATCGGCCAACACGAATGGAACGGGCGCATGGCTCCGCTGTTCGGCCTGGACGACAGCTTCAACCTGATGGGGCGTGCTTGGGCTGCGGTGGGCCCGGCGGCCAGCATGGTCGACCTCGCGCGAGCGGCCCGGGCCAAGGGCATGGTCCTCGGCTTGCTATCGAACTCCTTCGGAACCGACCCGTTCGACCCCTATGCCCACTGCGGCATATGGGACCTCTTCGATGTACACGTCGTCAGCGAGCGAGAAGGTGTCGCGAAGCCCGATCCGGCGATCTACCAACGGGCCTTAGACCGCATGCAAGTCCCCGCGGAAGAGTGCGTGTTCGTGGACGACAACCAGCTCAACCTGCCACCGGCCGTCGCGGTCGGTATGATGACCATTCACGCGACCGACCAAGCCGACACCGTACGGCGGCTGGCTGCTGCAATCGGCGTGCCTGGAAATCCGGCGACGATGGAACCGAGTTGAGTGGGCACGAGCGTTGATGGGCTGGTCAGCGTAGAACCGAGACGCCTGCCCGTGATGTGGGTCAGGGCTTGTACTCGCAGTGCAGGATGACGTTAACCTGGGCACGACAGATTCCTCTCAGCGAGTCTCTTGGCCGCCGCCCGCGGATCGCCCCACGGGGCCAGCCCGAACCCGTCCTGGATGAGGCCGGGTTTGGCGTGCAGGGCACCTCCGTAGACGTGCCGCGCGCCTTCGTACCGGTGCTTGGGCCCGTCGTACCGGTGCCGGCCACGGTCAAAGGCGTGCTGGGGTCGGTGTCTGTCATGGGTGAGCCAACCGTGGGAGAACCCCAACACCCCGCCGCCGTACTTTCCAAGGGCCGAGACCACCGCGGCCCAGTGCGGCGGCAGCAGTTTGCCGATGAGGCCCGCGACGCTGTCACCCAGCTGCGATACGTCCTTGCCTCGGGAAAGCGCCTTGTCGAGGCGATTGACGACGTCGTGGTCCTCGTGCCTGCGCGGAGGCCCGAGCCGGCCTCCCAGCCAGGGCCACAGGCCCAGCGGATCCGTCCACGCCATCGGGTTGGGCACATAGGCATGCGGGTCGGGTGAACCGGTCAGCCCCACCGGGTCGGGGGTGGTGTAGCGGGCGGTGGTGGGGTCGTAGTAGCGGTGGACGTTGTAGTGGAGACCGGTTTCGGGGTCGTGGTACTGGCCTGGGAAACGCAAGGGGGTGTAGGCGGTGCTGTCGGTGGGCCAGGTGGTGGTGCCCCACAGGGTGGTGCGGGTGCGCCAGGCGATCTCGCCCTGTTCGTTGACCAGTTCGGTGGGGGTGCCGACCAGGTCGGTGACGACGGAGAAGAACCGGGAGTCGATCTCCGCCTGTGTCGTGGAGTCGATGAGGCGCTCGGTCTGGGACAAGGGTACGAAGCCGTCGTGCTCCCAGGTCAACGCCACCGGGTGGGGCAGGCCGGGTGCGGTGGTGATCTGCTCGATGAGGGTGGGACCTTCCCAGGTGAAGTCCACTTGTTCCATGACGCGTTCGCCGTCGGCGTCCAGGCGTTGTTTCGCAATGCGGCGGCCCACGGGGTCGTACAGGTAGCGCCAGATGGTGCCGTCGGGGGTGGTCGCCTGGGTGAGGCGGTCGTCGGCGTCCCAGGTGTAGCGCCAGGTGTCGGGTTTCTTCGACAGCCCCGTCTTCTGTCGGAGGGTGATGCGGCCGGCCTGGTCGTGTTCGTAGCGGACCGCTCCCGCGTGGGTGATGCGGGTGCCGGCGTAGGCGCGGTTTCCGATCGCTTCAGGGGTGGCGTGGGTGGTGGGCCAGGTGGCGTGAGTCTGGTTGCCCGTCTCGTCGTAGGCGTAGCGCTCGGTCCAGCCGCGTGCGTGCACGGCTGTCACGCGCCCTGTTGTGTCGAGGTCGAAGCGGCGTGGACCGCCGTGCTGATCGTCGATGACGGTCGGATAGCCGTCCGCGCGATAGGAGTAGGTGCGGCGCTGGACGGGCTCGTCCACCCCGGCTGCTGTGAGGTTCTGCGCAGCCAGCCGGCCTGCTGCGTCCCACGCCTGGTGGACTGTGAGACCGGCTTCCCCGATTCGGCGACTGGTTTCACGACCTGCAGCGTCATGGGCAGAAGACAGGGTGCGTCCCGCTACAGTGAGCGTGCTGCGGTTACCTGACGCATCGTAGGCGAACGTGGACACGGCCCCGCTCGGCGTCACGCGTCGAGTGATGCGTCCCAAGGGGTCGTAGGCATAGGTCACTGCCCGTCCGTTCGTGGTCTCGATGGTGACGCGCCCGAGGCCGTCCCACTGCCAGCGGATCTCGCCGTCCGGACCGACGGCCTCGACCGGGCGTCCCGCCGTGTCATAGGCGAACGTGATCACCTGCCCGTCGGCATCCTTGCGGACGATCTCCCCCAAGGCATCGTGTGCGAACGTGATGCTCTGACCCAGCGGGTTGGTACGGGAGATCACCTGGCCTGCTGCGTCATGGGCGTAGGTCTGGACGCGTCCGTCGAAGTCCGACTCCCAGACCGGACGGCCTGCCGGATCGTACGCATACGACCACGTCAGGCCCTGCGGGTTGGTGACCGTCGTCAGCCTCAGCTCGGAGTCGTGGTCGAAGGCGTAGCGCACACCATCCGGCCCTGTCTGTGCAGCAAGCTGGTCGAAGTGGGTGTACTCGTACCTCGTGACGCCGCCGTTGGCGTCGGTGTGGTGGGTGCAGTTGCCCTCACCGTCGAACAGCCAGGTCTGCTCAGCACCGTCCGGCTCGGTCTGACGGGCCAGCTTCCCCTCCACCGTCCACTCCAGGCGCGTGATGGCACCCAGCGGATCGGTCACCGTCACCGGGCGGCCGAACGCGTCCCGCTCGTAGTGGGTGGTGGCGCCGAGCGAGTCGGTGACCTGCACCGGCAGACCGGCCGCGTCACAGCGCACCCGCGTGGTCTCGCCCAGCGCGTTCGTCACCGAGGACAGGTGACCGCGTTCGTCGTAGCCGTAGCCGGTGGTCTGTCCGGCCGGGTCGGTCTCCGCGGTGGAGTTCCCCCGCTCGTCGTAGGCGTACTGCCAAGTCGCCCCGCCGGGCTCGACCAGCGAGACCGGCAGATGCGCCTGGTTGTATGAGGTGCGCACCTGCGAGCCGTCGGGCCGGGTGACCAGGGTGGGGTTGCCGGCGTCGCCGTACTCGAAGCGTGTGGTGCGGCCCAGAGGATCGGTCCGGGACAGCAGCCGGTCAAGGGCGTCCCATACGAACGTCGTGGTGTTGCCGAGGGAGTCGACCTCGCAGACGAGCTGGTTCGCGTCGTTGAAGTGGTGCGCGGTACGTGCGCCGAGCGAGTCGGTCTGGACCGTGACGCCTTCGCCGTAGAAAAGCTCGCCGGACATGGCTCCGCCGTGGCCGTCGGTGCGGACCACCCTGCCCGACTCGTCGTAGGCGTAGCGGTACCAGTGCCCGTTGCGGTCGGTCCACCCGGTGATCCGGCCGGCATGGTCGTAGGTGTAGCGCAGCGGAAGACCGGAGGAGTTGACGACCTCGGTGAGCTGGCGCCGCTCGTCGTAGCCGTACCGCACCAGGGTGGTGTGCCCACCACCGTCGTGCAGCAGCCGCAACTCGCTGACCAGGCCGCCCTCGTAGGAGGCGGTGATCCGCTGTCCACCGGTGTGCCGTACCTCCTCCAGCAGCCCGGAGGGCCCCGCGTGGAAGGTGATCCGGTGCCCCGCCAGATCGCTGATCGCGCTCAGCGGGTGCACGTGGTGGTCGGAGGCGGCGAAGTACAGCCACAGTCCGCTCTCGGGCTGCGCGAGCGCGTACGTGCCGTCGGCGAAGTGGTGCAGGGGCCAGCGAGGACCGCTCACGGGCATGGTCCATGAGCCGGCGGCGGCCGGGTCCGGATAGTGCACACACATCGCGTCGTCGTTGAAGAAGACCAGCCCGTGCCCGGTACGCTCCAGGCGCTGGTCCAGCGTGGAGGCCCACGAAGGACCGCACACTCCCCCCGCCTCATAGCCGGAGACGTAGGTGCGCCGCAGAACCAGCGGCAGGGCACCCTCGAGCGTGACGTCGTCCTTGGTGGAGAACATCTCGCCGGTCGCCAGGTCCACCGGGTCCCGCCCCTGGCAGCGCTCCCCCGTCCCCCTCGTGGCGTTAAGCCCCACCGCGGCGGCTGCCGCTGCAACCGCTGCAGTGGCGGCGCTGGCAGTGGTGGCGGCGTGCGCCGCGACGCCGAGTGCGACGGCAGCGGCGGCCGCGAAGGCGACGCCGCCGGCGGTGGCGGCGACTTCGCCGCACGGGGAAGCCAAACCGGCCAGGCCCGCCCCGTAGGTGATGCCGCCGTGACAGTGCGCGTGCGCGGTTCCCGGGGTCACCCACAACAGCGCACCCAGAGTCGTCAGAAGGAGAGCGCCCGTTGAGGCGGCGATACCCCCGGCCCTGGCCCACACACGCCTCGTACGGCGAGGAGGGGGCGTTGTCGTCAGTCTCATACCGGCACCCCCGCTGGGAGACGAGTAGCTGGAAGGGGGCGGTGCATTGCCTTGAGCCGCAGGACCTTCTCGCGCAAGCGCACCTCTTCATCAAGGGTGCCGATCGTGTCGCCACGGGTTCTGTGCCACCGGTGGATCGCAAGATCGATCTGCGCAGCCTGCAACCGGCCGGTCTGCCGCCACCTGGATACGCCGCCGGAGCGGAAGGCGCGTATCCGCTGCCCGAACCGCAATCTGGGGCTCAACAGGACTGGCACCTCGACGCGGGTGACGGCGCCGTGTCCGCAGCGGGCCTCCCCCGGCAACTCCTGTGCCAGAGCAGCGGCCTGCTCCTTGAGGCCCTTGCGCAGGAGCACGATGTACATCACCAGCGCCGGGCCCTGCAGCACCAGGATCGCCGTGGGATAGAGGACGAGCACGGAGACCAGGGGCTCGCTGGAGAGGGAGAACCACCCCGAGCCCTTCCACATGACGTAGTTGTTGATGAAGTGGCCGCACACCGCGCTCAGGTAACCGGCAGCGACTGCCTGACGCTTCCGGCGCCATGTCCTTTCTCCGGCGGCGATGCCGAATCCCGCGCCCACCAGCGCCGAGAAGGCGACGTGGCTGGTCATCATGCCCACGGTCTGACGGTTCCAGAACTGCAGCCCAGCGTCGCCCGTCATGTACTGGATGGATTCGTTGAAGTTGAAGCCGAGCCCCACCGCGGCACCGATAACCACACCGGACGCCACGTTGTCGAACCAGCGTCTCCGCAGCAGGTACACGATGGCGATCCCCGCGCCTTTGAAGAACTCTTCGAAGATGCCCGCGTCGAGAGAGAGGCCTACCCGGAAAGTCTCCATGTGGCCCAGCGGCGAGGGGGCGAACGTGAGGAATACTCTGTTGACCGTGCTCACACCGATGGCGACCGACGCACCCCAGCCGAAGGCCGCGAGCAGAGCCCGGAAAGGAAGTCGGCGATGCCGCTGCATCACGTGGATTCCCCACAATGCGAAGGCACTCGCAGGCACGCACCAGAGCAGCGAATCGGGCGGTGAGGAGACGTAGAAGTACACCGCGTCCCAAGTCAAGGGGAGCAGCAGGAGCGCCACGATCACGGCCCAGCATGCGTACCTGACGGTGGCACGACGCCCGGCGTCCTTGACGGCACGCCGGTAAATCCAGGAGAACAGCATCACCAGCAGAATCAAGACCCAGCCCCCGAAAGCGGCAAGGTGCGGCACTCCCCAGGCGGTGCTACGCGGCGCCGGAAACAACCGGTCACCGAGAAACGCTTCATAGATTATCCACGTCAGGATCCACGGAAGCACCATGATCACGGAGAGCAGTGAGGCGATGCTGACGACATCGCGTAGCGGGACGGCTCTCCGTACGGACATGCTCAGCTTGAGGCGGGTGCCCTCCACAAGCACCCAGGACGCCAGAACACCGGCGAGGACGACCGCCACCATGATGGCCAACGGAGGAGCCTGCTCGTTGTGGTGCTCGGGAAGGGCCGGAAACGTCATCTCGCTGGGTCGGGTGATCGCGACGCTCACAGCAACGAGCGCGGCGACACCGGCAGCCATCGCAAACCGGGTGAGCAACCGGAAGCCTGTGTCCGAGTGCGGGTCCGCGTGCGCAAGGCCCTGGTGGCGGACCGACATGCTGTGCGTCATCCTGCTCACGGGCTGTCCCATCCGGATGAGGGCCGCGTGATGTGGAGGACATCGACGCAGAAGCCCTGCCCGTCCGAGTTGTCAACGACGAAGCTTCCCTCTACACGTGCACCGTCCAGCGTTCCGGCGATCTCCGCGCCCGTGCGATCATCACTCATGTAGTCGAAGCCCCTGAACTCCAGGTCGGCATCCGCAGACGTCACGCTGGCGAGGGTCTTCCTGTACGTCGTCGTCCCCGGGCACATCAGCTTGACGGCTTTGTAATGGTCACCGTCGTTGAGTGCGTTCATGAACTTCTTCATGGCCACACCGTCGCTCTGCCCGCCGGGGCGTGGAGTGGCGGTGCTCGGCGGGGGCGCGGCTTCGCTCGGTGGCGGACCTTCGGTCTGCGCCAAGTGAGCCGCGAACACCGCCATCGCGGCCACGACCACACCGCTCCCGATGCCGAGGCCGATCAGAAACCCCCTGCTCAGAGTGGGCCGTGGGTGGGCCTGACCGCTCGATGGTCCCGGCGCCCCGGGGGGCCCGACTCCGCTACCGGGTGGGGGTGTGGCCGGCGGCGGGGGTGCCGCTGGTGGCGGCGGCACGCCGGGACCATGTGGCGCACCCGGCGGGCCTGCGCCTGTCAACGACATTGTCAGCGTCCCCTGAAGGTGATGGCGATCCCCGCCGCCTGCACGCGTTCGAACAGCGCGGCACGGAATGGCTCGTCCCCGTCATACTCGGCGTCGAACCGCGGAAGGTCCCGGTGGTCCCGGAGCCAGACGTCCGCCGTGGTCCCCAGGTAGTTCCCGGTACGCAGACCGATTCGTCGCAACCATCCGTTGACAGGGCCGAGGAGGTTGTCACCTTCGCTGACTTCGAGCCTGCTCACTTCCGACCACGCGACGGCTTCGGTACGCCTCCGCCTTCTGCTGACCAGACCGAGCTCGAACAGGTAGAGCGTGCGACGACCGCTGAAGACCGCGCCGAGCGCTACGGAGACGACGTACAGAAGAACGACCGGTACGGCCAAGAAGGGCACCAGGCCGACCTTTACGCCCACTACTCCGCCGACAAGGTAGATGCCACCGATCAACAGCCCAATGATGATCACGGAGGGCATGATGCGCGTGAGAGCGCTCCGGTCCTCACGCATCATGATGAACCGGCCCAAGCTCCGCTCCGCGGCTGCTGCAGCGACGTTTTCCGGGACGGTCTGCGGGTTCGTATGTGGTGCCATTCGGGTGCTCCCAAGTGCGTGAAGAATGAGAACTGTTGTGGTGCGGGGCGGGTGATGGTCAGAGCGGCCGCACGCTCGCTGCGGTGACCGCGAGCCGCACGGCTGTTCTGCCGGGGTTCATCAGCTCGCTCGGCTCGATCGCCTCGTGTGCGGAACAGGACCAGAAGGAGAGGGTGTTCGGCCGCCATCCGCCAGAGGGGTAGCGAAGTCTGCGGCGAAGTCGCTCGCCGCCGGCCTGTATTCCCAGCCCCGCCCGCGCACCAGTGTCTGAGGGGCTGCACGCGCCTCATCGCTCCGAGGAACGCGTGCATACCAAGAGTCGGTAACGCTGCACTCGTCGCTCCCAGCACCAGGACAACCCACAGCCATACCACGGCTGCACCCCCGAAATTCGTCCACTACCGTCACGCACCCACGCCGCCTACTGCCGGCCGGACCCCCTTCCCGAACAAGGAAGTTGAACGCTCAACGTTGTGTGTGCGGTGGACCGTACCACCACGAGTACGAGTAACGGAAGCCAAAGGCGTTACATCTCGTGGAGCGCGTGCCAGCCTGCGTCGAGCCTCAACGGGGCACGGCCGTCTCCCTCGCAGCGCGGGCGAGGCCCACCGTTCCCAGCGGTTCACTGACGCGCAGGCTGGCACGGTGCGTGCGGCCGGGACGGACGGGACGGGCTCCCGTCCTCCCCGGCTCCGGTGCCGGTCCGGCCTTGGACTCCTCAATGCTTGAGGCAGACTCCTTCGCACCCTGTGATCTGTAACGCTTTTAGGCTTCCATTCCCCGTACGCACAGTGATACGTTCCGCCGCAGACAAAGTTGAGCGTTCAACTGCCCTCGGTGGAGACCGCTGTGGCAGTGAGTGGCGTGACGAGCTTCGACGCGGCAGGGCCGCCGAAGATGCGCAGTCCAACGACGTCGACAGGCAGAGGAACGGGGACAATAGCCATGAGTACGTCATTCGATGCGGAGTGGGCAGAGGCCAAGACCCGCGCTTCCGCCCGTATGCAGCTAGCTTCGGTGACCCCCCACGACGGAAGCAGTGGGGGTCTGCGGTCCTCGAAGCGGGCCTGGTCGAAGGCAGCTGACGGTGTGGGTGAAATCCAGCAGGCCATGAAGTCCGCCGACCGGATGCTGCAGGACGGTCAGGCAGGCGTCGGCAAGGGTGACGCGGGCGTGGACGGCCTGGCCAGCACCGCCGCCCAGCGCAGCGTCTTGCGGTCATGGGAGAGGCGGCTCGATCTGGTCGCCCGCGAGTGCGCCGAACTGAAGGGCAAGTTGGAGAAAGCCGGGGACGACCACTACAAGAACGACAGCGACGTCCGTGCCGCCTTCAAGGAACAGCTGACCAAGCCGCGGGAGCACGAGCCGCAGCCGCACGGGAGTGATCGGCGATGGTGACGTACGCACAGCTGTCCGACCTGCGCCCGGCCGAATTCGAGGAGGCGGCCGACGGGTGGCACAAGGTGAGCAGCGCGGCAGGCCACGCCGTCGACCGGCTCAACCACAAGATCACCGCAGGGATACGAGAGTCCCTGGAGGGCAAGGGCTCCAACGCGGCACTCGAACGGCTGACGCGGCTCAGCGACAACTTCCAGTACACGCAGACCGAGTGCGGGCTCATCCGCTCCGCGCTCAACGACCTCGCCGGGGACCTACGGGCCGCGAAGAAGAAGCTCGACGACGCCGTCGACGAGGCCCGGGAGGCGGGTTTCCAGGTCGGCCCCGACGGCTCGGTGCAGTGGACCGACGAGGAGGACGAAGAGGCGGAGGCCAAGAAACGCAAGGCACAGGAGTACGCGGACCGCATCGGTGACGCACTCTCCAACGCGACGAAAGCCGACCGGACATGGGCCCGCGTACTGAGAGGACTCAAGGCGAGGAACGACCTGGACGTCATCGACGCCGACTGGGCCGACATGGGCAAGGACACCAAAGCGGTGCGTGACTCGCTCGGCGGCGACCTCCCACGCAGCGACATCCCGAAAGGCACGTCGCCACGGGAGAACGCTGCCTGGTGGAAATCCCTGACGGACGAGCAGCGCGCCGAATACCTCACCCTCTACCCCGCGGCCATCGGCGCGCTCGACGGACTGCCCGCCACCGTGCGCGACGACGCCAACCGCACGATCCTGGCCGCCAAGACAGGCGCCCTCGAACTCGAGATCCCACCCGAGCCGAAGAAGTACGGGACAGGCGCCCAGGGCCACAAGTACACCACTGCGGAGTGGAATGCCTGGTACGAGAAGTGCGGGAAGCGCCATGCGCAGCTGAAGGGCATGCGCGCCATCGAGGCGCGATTCGACGAAACCGGCGAGAACGGGCTTCCCGAGGCGTATCTGCTCGGCTTCGACCCCACAGGCGACGGACGGGCGATCATCGCCAACGGCAACCCGGATACCGCAGATCACACAGCGGTCTACGTGCCGGGGACCGGCTCGAATCTCGGCAACATAGGCGACGGCATCGACCGGACGACTGACCTGTGGCAGTCCAGCCAACTCCTCGCCGACGGGGAGAAGGTGTCCACCATCACCTGGTACGGGTACGACGCGCCGGACAGCGCGTACACGGACGCCCCCTACGGCCACTACGCGGACGACGGCGCGCCCGCCTTCAACCGGTTCATGACGGGCCTGGAGACCTCGCACGCGCCGGGCTCGGACAGCCACACCACGGTCGTGGCGCACAGCTACGGCACCACCCTGGTCGGTTCGGCCGCCCGCCAGGGCGACCTGCACGCGGACGACATCATCTTCGCCGGCAGCCCAGGCGTGCAGGTGGAGCACGCCACCGACCTGGACGTGCCGAAGGGGCACGTGTGGAACGAAGAGGCTCAAGGTGATCCGGTGCCCGACATCGGGCGTTTCGGGCACGGTCACCCTGGCGACACAGGAGGGTTTCTGACGCCAAGCCATCCCGATTTCGGGGCGAACCAGATGACGACCGACACCCAGGGGCACAGTGGGTACTGGGAACCGGGCTCGGAGAGCCTCAGGAACCAGGCGGCCGTGGTCACCGGCAACTACGACGACGTACAGACCAAGGACGACAGGGAGAATTCCTGGCCCAGGACCGGTCACCCATCCGCTTGATCTGGCCGTGGGAACCTTCTCCGGCGAAAGACTGCTGAACGCTCAACGCCATGCGATGGGGTGGCCCAGCCCACCGCGGGTCCGGAATGGGAAGCCCACAAAGCGTCGCACCCCCTGGATGCGAACGCGATCTGCCGCAAATGGCCCCCAAGCGTTACTCTCGGTGGTGTGCCTCCTTTGCCTCCCCTCGGGATCACCTCGGTGGTCGAGCTGGTGAACCAGTACGCCTCGGTCACCAGACTCACGGCTGCCGACCAGGCACTCCCGTACCCGCACCTGCCCGTGCTCGAGGTCCTCCCGGCGACGAAGGCGCAGAAGATCACCGCGGCCGACCGGCTACACCCGGTGTTCACCTCGCCGGAGGCCTCCCCGGTCACGCTCAACGCGCTCGTCGAGGAGGTGAGGCTGCGGCCGCACCTGGACGACGCGGGTGTCCTCGGCTGGGTCGTACCGCGCTCGCGGGACATGCTGCTGGGCGCGTGTACAGCCGCCCTGATCGAATGGATCCAGGACAAGGGACTGACCCGGCACGGCACCTGCAACGCCCCGCGCTGCGTGGACGTCTACATCGACTCCTCCCGGCCCGGCACCCGCCGCTACTGCTCCGACAGCTGCCTCAACCGCGACCGCGTGGCCATCTGGCGAGCACGGAAACGCAGCGAACGCGAAGCCATGTGATCCGGAGGGCGGCGGACGGACCGCCGAGCTTCCACAGCACCGCCCCTCGGGCGCACCCCGCGTCGCTCTCGCCCCGTCCGGCGCTCATGTGCCGCCCGCCCCAGGGGGGTCGCACCCGGGCCCACGGCGGCCACGACCCTCTGGCGTAGTCCGGCCGACGAACCCCGGCGTCACCCCCGGCCCCGCCCCTCTCAAGGGCCCGTCCGGAACAGCCCGTAGCCGCCGCCCCTACCGCGGTGAAGCACCGCATGTCAGGGCGCGAGCATCCGGAAGTTCTCCAGCAGCGAGTGGAGCACGTCCGGCGGTTCGGTCGCTGCGGTGCGCACCGCCTCCGCATAAAATCACGTCGTCAACTACTTCCCCACCGAGTCGGAAACAGCCGCGAGCCGGAGCACAACCAAGACCCCGTCGAACGCCGCAGAGCACGCTCAACTGCCGGACGCTTGAAGAAGCCCTGGGCGTGATGCTTGGAGAGATCGGGCCCGAGCTGTAGAGGACGCCCGGCGCAGGCAGGATGAGCAGCAGACCAGGGCAGAACGTGAAGCTCGTTGGCAAGCCCCGCCGAACGCAGAGTTGTCGTCGATCATCAGGAGCCCATGATCCCGCAAGGCATCGGCCGATTGCCAGTCACTCGACATCCAGGTTGCAGGGCCTTCGTCAGCAACGGGGCGATCGAGGAGCCCTCGTTGCCGTTAGATCAGGGCGGGCCACCGATGCACAGGATCCAGCCCACGCCGCGCTACCTCACCCTCGCTAGAGCCGAAAGGGCGTCCGTCAGCAGCGGGAGCCCTCTGGGACTATTCTGGGACTTCCGGCCGCATCAACGAGCACGAGCGTGAAACAGACGAAAGGCCATCTGCGCAGGTCAACTACGCGAATCAGCCCAGCAAGCCAGGTCACGGGGCCGCCTGGTCTCTTTCGCGACATCTGACCGGTGGAAGCCGCCGCACCCTGTCCGATCGGGCAGCGAGGGGGCGGTCGGAGCGAGCGCGTGGAGGATCCAGCGTGGGCACGGACGGAGAGCGGAGCGCGGGGCGGCTGCACTGTCTGGTGACCGGGGCGTCCGGGTACATCGGCGGGCGTCTGGTGCCGGAGTTGCTGGAGGCGGGCCACCGGGTGCGGTGTGTGGCCCGCTCCCCGGGCAAGCTCCGCGACCATCCCTGGGCCGGGGACGTCAGGACGGTGCAGGGAGATGTCACGGATGCCCGCTCGGTCGCCGCGGCCATGCGCGGCATCGACGTCGCCTACTACCTGGTGCACGCCCTTGGAACGGGTTCCGGCTTCGAGGAGACCGACCGGCGCGCTGCCCGGATCTTCGCCGAGCAGGCTCACGCCGCTGGCGTGCGGCGCATCGTCTACCTGGGTGGGCTCACGCCGCGCGACGTCCCCGAACGGTCGCTCTCCCCGCATCTGCGCTCCCGGGCCGAGGTCGGGCGGATCTTTCTCGACGCGCCGGTGCCCGCAACCGTGCTGCGGGCAGCTGTCGTCATCGGTTCGGGATCGGCCTCCTTCGAGATGCTGCGCTACCTGACCGAGCGGCTGCCGGTCATGGTCACCCCCCGCTGGGTGCACACCCGGACCCAGCCCATCGGTGTACGCGATGTACTGCGTTACCTGGTCGGCTCGGCCACCATGCCCGATGACGTCGACCGGGCGTTCGACATCGGCGGACCGGATGTCCTCACCTACCGGGAGATGATGCGCCGTTACGCCGCCGTCGCCGGACTGCGTCGGCGCCTCATCGTGCCGGTGCCTGTCCTCACCCCGAGGCTGTCCAGCCAATGGGTCGGCCTCGTCACCCCGGTGCCCGCCTCCATCGCCAGGCCGCTGACGGAGTCGCTGCGTCACGAAGTCGTCTGCCACGAGCACGACATCGCCCGGTACGTGCCCGGCCTCCCGGGCCGGCCGCTGCCGTTCGACGACGCGCTGGCACTGGCGCTGCGGAGGGTGCGGGAGGCGCAGGTCGCCACGCGTTGGTCGTCAGCCGCCGTTCCGGGGGCGCCCAGCGACTCGCTGCCCACCGACCCGGACTGGGCCGGCGGCAGCCTCTACCAGGACGAACGGCAGCTGTCGGTCGACACGTCCCGGAAGGCTCTGTGGAAGGTGATCGAGGGCATCGGCGGCGACAACGGCTGGTACTCCTTCCCGCTCGCCTGGGCGATCCGGGGCTGGCTGGACCGCTTCGTCGGCGGTGTCGGCCTGCGCCGCGGACGGCGCGACGCGGAGCACCTGCGGGTCGGCGACTCGCTGGACTTCTGGCGGGTCGAGGAGATCGAGCCGGGCCGCCTGCTGCGGCTGCGGGCGGAAATGCGGCTGCCGGGCCTCGCGTGGCTGGAGATGTACGCCGAGACGGACGGCGAAGGCCACGCCCGCTACCGGCAGCGCGCACTGTTCCACCCCCGCGGTCTGCTGGGCCATGCCTACTGGTGGTCCGTTTCCCCGTTCCACGCCGCCGTCTTCGGCGGTATGGCCCGCAACATCACCCAGGCCGCCGCCGAGGGAGGGGCGCGGGCGGATCCTCACCGCACGCCGGCCGCGTCCGGCACCCCCGCCGCGAACGAAGAGGAAGAGTGGGGCAGTGGCGCTCAACGCACCGCCTCACCCCACCAGGAGTGACGCCATGACCGTCGCGGTCGTCCTGTTCACCTCGGACCTGCGTCTGCACGACCATCCCCCGCTGCGCGCCGCGCTGGCAGCGGCAGACGAGGTGGTGCCCCTTTTCGTGCGTGACCCCGGTGTCCACGCGGCCGGCTTCGACGCGCCGAACCGCCGCGCCTTCCTCGCCGGCTGTCTGGCCGACCTCGACACCTCGCTGCGCCGACGGGGCGGCCGGCTGGTGGTGCGCACCGGACCGGTGGTCAGGGAGGTCTGCGCGGTCGCCGCAGAGTGCGGAGCCTCGGAGGTGCACATGGCCGCGGGCGTCACCGGGTACGCCCAGCGCCGGGAGGAGGGGCTGCATGACGGCCTCGGCGAACGCGGCGTGGCATTGCGCGTGCACGACGCCGTGATCACCGCCGTTGCCCCCGGGGCGGTGACACCGGCAGGCTCGGACCATTACGCCGTGTTCACCCCGTACTTCCGCCGCTGGTCGCGGGAGAGGATGAGGGAGACCTCCCCGGCGCCACGCACCGTACGCGTACCCGACGCGGTGCACAGCGAGCCCCTGCCGTCCCGCGGCGGGCTGTCCGGCATCGCGCCGGAACTCCCCGCCGGAGGCGAGACGCCGGGACGCGAGCGGTTCTCCCGGTGGGCACGCGAGGACCTGTCCGGGTACGAGGACAGCCACGACGACCTGGCGGCTGACGCGACGTCACGACTGTCGCCGTATCTGCACTTCGGGGCCCTCTCGCCGGTGGAGCTCGTCCAGCGGGCCCGCGCGCACGGCGGACCCGGAGCGGACGCGTTCGTGCGCCAGCTGTGCTGGCGGGACTTCCACCACCAGGTGCTGGCGGCACACCCGGAGGCGTCCGTCCAGGACTACCGCACCCGGCACGACCGCTGGCGGGCCGAGGACGAGGCGGCCGAGGACGTCGCCGCATGGCGGGAGGGCCGTACCGGCTACCCGGTCGTCGACGCGGCGATGCGCCAGCTGCGCCACGAGGGCTGGATGCACAACCGGGCGCGCCTGCTGGTGGCCAGCTTCCTGACCAAGACGCTGTACGTGGACTGGCGGATCGGCGCCCGGCACTTCCTGGACCTGCTCGTGGACGGCGACATCGTCAACAACCAGCTCAACTGGCAGTGGGTCGCCGGAACCGGCACCGACACCCGTCCCCACCGCGTGCTCAACCCGGTGGTCCAGGGAAAACGCTTCGATCCGCGGGGAGCGTACGTGCGTCGCTGGGTGCCGGAGCTGCGGGACGTGGCGAACACCCGCATCCATGAAACCTGGGGGCTGCCCGAGCGTGAACGGGCACAGCTGGACTACCCGGAGCCGCTGATCGACCTCGCGGACGGCCTCGCACGGTTCAAGCACGCGCGCGGCCGGGACTGACGGAGGAACGCCGCATGCACTGGCTCTTCGGCGACCAGCTCGGACCGCACTTCCTCCGGCCCTCGAAGGACAGCGGTCTCACACGTGATGCACCGCTGCTGATGATCGAGGCCCGGTCGGTGTTCCGGCGCCGCCGCTTCCACCGTGCCAAGGCTCATCTGGTGCTCTCCGCCATGCGCCACCGGGCGGCCGAACTCGGCGACCGGATCACGTACGTGCGCGCCGGCACCTACCGGGAAGGGCTGTCACGGGCGGCCGGCGGTGACCGGGTGACCGTCCACCACCCGACCTCGTACGCCGCCGTGAAGCTGGTGCGCTCTGTGCCCCAGGCCGTCATGGGTCCCGCGCGCGGATTCCTGGTACCCATGGACGACTTCACGGCATGGGCGGACGGCCACGGCGGCAAGAGGCTGCGTCAGGAGGACTTCTACCGGTGGGTGCGGCAGGGGCACGACCTGCTGATGGACGGTGATGCGCCGGCCGGCGGCCGGTGGAACTACGACCACGACAACCGGGAGCCACCGCCACGAAAAACCCCCACCCTGGCGGTTCCCGCCCCTTACCGGCCGCGTGAGGACGAGATCGACGAAGAGGTCCGTCACGACCTCGATCGCTGGGAGAGGGACGGTGACGTGTCCTTCGTCGGACGGGACGGGCCACGGCTGTTCCCCGCGACCCGCGCCGAGGCACGAGCGGCCCTGCGGCGCTTCGTCGAGCACCGGCTCGGCACGTTCGGCCCGTACGAGGACGCCATGCTCGCCGCCGACCCGGTCATGAGCCACAGTCTGCTGTCCGCCTCGCTCAACCTCGGGCTGCTCGACCCCGCCGAGTGCGTCGAGCGAGCCGAAACGGCGTGGCGTGCGGGCCGGGCACCGCTGAACAGCGTGGAGGGCTTCGTTCGGCAGATCGCCGGCTGGCGGGAGTACGTGTGGCAGTTGTACTGGTACTTCGGCGAGGAGTACCGGCATTCCAACGTGCTGCGTCACACCACACCGCTGCCCGGGTGGTGGAACGACCTGGACGCGGACGACGTACGCGCACGCTGCCTGCACACGGTCCTGTCCCAGGTACGGGACACGGGGTGGACGCACCACATCCCCCGGCTGATGGTTCTCGGGAGCCATGCCCTCCAGCGGGGCTGGGATCCGGCGGCCGTCACGGACTGGTTCCACCGCTGTTTCGTGGACGGATACGACTGGGTCATGGCCCCCAATACCGTCGGCATGTCCCAGTACGCCGACGGCGGCCGTATGACGACCAAGCCCTACACCTCGGGCGGCGCCTATCTGAACCGCATGAGCGACCTGTGCGGACCGTGCCGCTACCGGCCAGGCGACCGGACCGGTGAACACGCATGCCCCTACACCGCCGGCTACTGGACGTTCCTCGACCGGCATCGGAACCAGCTCGCGCGCAATCACCGCACCGCGCGGGCGGTACGGCAACTCGACCGGCTCACCGACCTCGAACAGGTCCTCCGACAGGAGCGTGCACGCGGTGGCACACCGCCATGACGCGCACCCCGCTGGGCCGGCACACGGTGCCGCAACCGCCGCAGTCTGCCGGCGTCGCCGACAGCGGGTCGACAGGACCGCGCAACCGGCTAGTAACCCCGGACCGGCCCCTTGTTTTCAGCCGTTCGGCAGCGGTAACGGGCGCAGCTGTTGCCGATTCCGGCCCGCCGCATTTGGCTCGGATTCAGGGACGCCTGCGTGGAGGTGGCATGGATGCTCTCGGCCCGAAGCCTGTTCCAAGAGATTCTGGACAATGACCGTTCCTTCCAGCTCTTCTGCTCCATCGCGGCCAGCGGCGAGGAACAGGGTGGCTGGGAGAACGGCCGGATCGCGGCCCTGGTACCGGAGAGCATGCGGGACCTCGCTCCCAAGATCTCCCGGCACGGCGGCGATGAGGACAAGCACGGCCGGATCTTCCATGCCCTGCTGAAGAAGCGCGGTCTCGATCCGGTCGAGGTCCCCGCGGAGACCGACTACACGATGCTCCTGGAGCGGCGCGGTATCGGGCTCATGCACGAGAAGCTGCGCCGGGACGACCCGCTGACCGAAGAGGACGTCATCGTCTACCTCACGCACAGCCGGGTCACCGAGCAGCGCGCGAGCGACCAGATGGCGATGCTGCTGAACCTTTCCGGCGGCGATCCCGAGGTCGGCAAGGCCATCAGGGTGATCAGCAATGACGAGGACAACCACCTCGCCTACTGCCATGAGGAACTGCTCCGGCTGGCCCGGGAGGGTCACGCCGCCACGATCCGCCGCCACCTGCGGGAGTGCGCGCTGGCCGAGACGGGCGTCTACCGCCGGGTGAGCCTCTCGGTGATGACCCATATGGGCGGCCTTCTCCGCTGGCCCGCGCCCAAGGCCGCGGCGCTCACCGCCGGCATCCACGGCATGTACTCCTACGAGCGGCTCGGCGGCTGGCGCCGCATGGTGAGCCTGACGATGCCCGATCGGCGGGACGCCCTGGGCGGTCCGGCGAGCGTCACGCCCGCCGTGTGAGCGGCGCGCTTCGCGAAGGTTTGAAGGTGTCCGGTTTGTGCTACTCGCGCCCACGCGGTTGGCAACGAAATTCAGCTTTCACGCGACCCAAGGAGCCATGAGATGGCGGTATGCGAAGTCTGTGGAAACGACTACGAGGCTTCCTTCGAAGTCAGGGCGGCCGGGGCGGTGCACACATTCGACAGCTTCGAATGTGCCACCCAGCGAATGGCACCCATCTGCGAGAACTGCGGCTGCCGCATCCTGGGGCACGGTCTGCAGGCTGAGGGACAGTTCTACTGCTGTGCGCACTGTGCGCGTATGCAAGGCCGCATGGAGCTGGCCGACCACGTGTGAGCACGTACGAGCACGTACGAGGCGTGAGCGTCAGATCTTGCTGTCCGAGACGGTGTCGGACGAGAGCCGCTGGGCGAGATAGATCGGGATGACGGAGAGCAGCACGAGCACGGCGGCGACGACGTTGACGACCGGGGCCTGCTGCGGCCGGGCCATGTTGGAGAAGATCCAGATCGGGAGGGTCTGGGTGTTCGGGCCCGCCGTGAAGGTCGTCACGATGATCTCGTCGAAGGACAGGGCGAAGGCGAGCAGGCCGCCCGCCAGCAGCGCCGAACGCACCAGCGGGAAGGTGATGTCGGCGAAGGCGCGGAAGGTGTTTGCGCCCAGGTCCATGGCCGCTTCCTCGTAGCTGCCCGGCATCCGGCGCAGCCGGGCGATGACGTTGTTGAAGACGACCACGACGCAGAAGGTGGCGTGGCCGACGACGACCGTGAACAGGCCCAGACCCACGCCGAACGGTTCGAGCACCGTGCGGAAGGCCGTGTTGAGCGCGATGCCGGTGACGATGCCGGGCAGCGCGATCGGGAGCACGACCACGAACGAGAGGGCTTCGCGCCCGAAGAACCTGAAGCGCTGGATGGCGAAGGCGATGAGCGTGCCCAGGACGAGGGCGGCGGCTGTCGCGCCCAGGCCGGCCTTGAGCGAGGTGACCAGTGCCTCGCGGGCGCCGTCGCTTCCCCAGGCGTCGGCCCACCACCGCAGGGTGAAGCCGGGCGGCGGCCAGCTCGAACTGCGGTCGGGGTTGACGGAGTTGATGAGCACCAGGAACAGCGGGATGTAGATGACCGCGAAGCCGAGCACGGCGGCGACGCGCAGGGTGATGCGTGCGGGGCGGGAGAGATTCATGGGCTGAGCCTTCGCTGTGCGTGCTGCGTACGGTCAGAGGCTGCTCAGGGCTCCGGTGCGGCGCACCGCGAGCAGGTAGCACACGATGACGACGACGGGCACGGTGCCGAGTGCCGCGGCCAGCGGCAGGTCCAGGGTGATGTTCGCGTAGATGAGATTGCCGATCAGCTGGGTCTTGCCGCCGACGATCTGCACCGCGATGTAGTCGCCGAGACTCAGGGAGAAGGTGAAGACCGAGCCGGCCGCGATCGACGGCAGCAGGATCGGCAGCACCACGGAGCGGACGGTACGGCCGGTGCGGGCGCCCAGATCGGCGGAGGCGTCCAGCACGTTGTCCGGGATCTGCTCGAGGCCGGTGTGCATCGGCAGGATCATGTACGGCAGCCACAGGTAGGTCAGCACCAGGACGGTGGCGGTCAGTCCGTAACCGGGACCTTCGATACCGAAGGGCGACAGCGCCCACTCCAGCAGGCCGCCCTCGGCGAGGATGACCCGCCAGGCGTACGCCTTGACCAGGTAGCTGGCCCACAGCGGGGTGAGGATCGCGACCACCAGCAGGGGGCGCCACCGGGGGCGGGCGATGCGGGCGGTGAAGAAGGCGATGGGGAAGGCGAGCAGCGCGCACAGCACCGTGACCGCGAGCGCGACGCCGACGCTGCGCAGGGCGACCTGCCGGTAGACCTCGCGGGTGAGCAGGGTGTGGAAGTTGTCCGTCGACCAGATCTTCACCACGTTCGAGGTGAAGCTGTCCGTGGTCCAGAACGCGGACATGAACAGCGCCGCGAGCGAGCCGAGATAGGCGAGGACGAGCCAGGTCAGCGGCGCGGACAGCAGCAGGGACAGCTGCAGCCGGGGGCGGCGGTGCAGGGTCCCGGCGAGCCGCCGGACGAATCCGGCGGCCGGCGCGGTCTTCGTCATGTGTGCCTAGTCCTTGATCTCTGTCCAGGCCTGGACCCACTTGGCGTACGGCACGCACTTGGCGTCCTTGCGGCCGTCGAGGCACTGCT
>NZ_JBOHCV010000331.1:0-1937 GCF_050698815.1 Streptomyces sp. | reverse complement strand
CTGACCAACCTGCTCGCCGCTCTCGCCGCCGCCGGCGGCACCCCCGCCGACCTCACCCGCGTCACCGTCTACGCCACCGACGTACCGGCCTACCGCGACTGCGCCCGCGAGTTGGGCCGCCTGTGGCGGCGCCACGCGGGCCGCGACTACCCGGCCATGGCGGTGATCGGCGTGGTCCGGCTGTGGGACGAGGCCGCCTTGGTGGAACTCGACGGCATCGCGGTCCTCCAGTAGTGGACTGGCGCGGTGTCATGGACCCGCCGGTTCTGGAAGGCTCTGACGCATGGTCACTTCCCCGGTCGACCCCGACCGCCGAGACGATGACGACCGGTCCGAGGAGCGGGTGACGCTCTTCGAGGCCGAAGTCGAGCGGTTACGGGAGGAAGCAGTGCATCAGAGGCGTGTCGCTGACCGCAGAGCGCGGTTCTGGGCCTTCACCGACATCGCCATGGGCTTCCCCGCCGCCCTGCTCGCCGGAGTCTCCGGAGCCGCCGGCCTGGCGTTCGCGGAGGCCCGCGTCCCCGCGGCGGTGCTGGCCCTCCTAGCGGCCGGCTTCTCGGCGGGTGCGGGTTTCCTGCGGAGCGACGTACGCCGTACGGCCAACAAGCGCGCCCGGCGGGCGTGGGCCGCGCTGGAGGACGAGGCCCGTCTGGTCCAGGCGGGAGGCTTCCACCACGACGGCCGGGCCCGCCTCAGCAGCGAAGCCATCCACCAGGCACTCCGCTCCCTCTTCGACCGCCGCCAAGCGGCCCTGTCGGCCTATGAAGGGGACTCGGCAGAGGCATAAGTGCGCACGAGGCGCCGGGCGCGGGAAATCCCGTTGCCGGGTGCGTCCGCCGGTGCTGAGCTTCAGCGATGAAGAACAGTGATGCGGTGCTGGCGGTATTCGACCGCGAGATGCGCGAGAACGTGGCCGCCGACGGGCCGGGCGCCCGGGTCGAGCGAACAGGGGGTGTGGTGCGCCAGGTCGGCGCGGATTCCGGCTGGCATGGCTGGACCGGCGTGGTGTGGTCCGGCCTCGACGAGCGCACCGCGGACGCGGCGATCGCCGCGCAGGTCCGGCACTTCACCGCGCAGGGGCGCGAGTTCGAGTGGAAGCTCTACGCACACGACGAGCCCGCGGACCTGGCGGTGCGGCTGCGGGCGGCCGGGTTCGTGCCTGAGCCCGAGGAGGCGGTGATGGTCGCCGAGGTGCGGGAGGTGTCCACCGGTGCCGTCCTGCCCGAGGGCGTGCGGCTGCGCCACGTGACCGGCCCGGCGGATGTGGAGCTCGTCGGGTACGTACACGAGCGGGCGTTCGGCGCGGAAGACCCGCGGATCCGGCATCAACTGCTCGCCCAACTCGCCGACGCCCCGGACACGGTCGTGGTCGTCCTCGCGATGGCCGGCGAAAAGCCGGTGTGCGCGGCGCGGCTGGAGCTGCACCCGGGCACGCGGTTCGCCGGACTCTGGGGCGGCGGCACTGTGGAGGAGTGGCGCGGCCGGGGCATCTACCGTGCGCTGGTCGCCTACCGCGCCCGCATCGCCGCCGAGCGCGGCTTCCGCTACCTCCAGGTGGACGCCTCCAGCGACAGCCGCCCGATCCTCCACCGCCTCGGCTTCACCGCCCTGTCGACCACGACTCCGTATACGTACCGGCCTTGAGCGCTGCCGTCCCGCCGTGCTGGCTTACCGGCGCCGCACCCTGCTGAGCAGCCGCCCTATGGTGCCCCACCGGCCCCAGACGACGAGGGCGAGCGGGATCAGGATGAGGGCGGGGGTGGAAACACCGCGGCCGTCGTAGAGGGTCAGGTGCGTCAGGCAGGCGCCCGCCATCACCCCCATCAGGCCGAGCGCCGCGGGCCCCGAGAGCCAGGGCGTGAGGAGGGCGATGGCTCCGAGCAGTTCCAGTGCGCCGGTCAGATACATGAACCACAGGCCGAAGCCGATGTCCTCGA
>NZ_JBOHCV010000330.1:0-4365 GCF_050698815.1 Streptomyces sp. | reverse complement strand
GCGCCGCCCGCTCGGCGCGGGCGGCGGCACGCTGCCCGGCGCGGACGAACCCGCCGGATACGGCGCCTCCTTCAGCCCGTCCCCGGCCGAAACGCCCGGATACGCGCAACTGCCGGACCTGGCCGGGGAGGCGCAGTTCGCAGATGCGCACGCCCGGCGGCAGGTGCCCTTCGACAGCGCCGGGGAGACCGGACCGGACTCCGCGCCTGCGGCCTCCGCGGCCCCGGCCGCCCCGTCCCCCGTGCCGGAGCCCGAGCCCGAGGAGAGTTCGTACGCGGCCCCACAGGGCGGCGGCGACAGCGGTGACGCCGGCGACGGAGGTGAGGGCGACGGCGGTTCGTACGAGCCCGTCATCCCGATAGTGCGCTCCGGGCTGCCCTGGGTGCCGTCGACACCGTCCAGCACCGTGCCCGCGGAACCGGCGGAGCCCGCGGAAGGCGCCCCCGAGTCCGGCAACGCCTGGGGCGAGGCGTTCGCGCTCCGTACCGGCGCCGCCCCCGAGGCGCCCGAGATGCCATCGGAGACGTCACAGCGTGCGGACGTGCCGTCCGAGGAGCACGCCGCCGCCCCCGAACCCGCCCAGGACGAACCGGCCGTGGACCCGGCACCGGACCAGGACCCCGACCCGGTCCCGGCCCCGCAGCTGGACGCCGAACACCCGCACGTCTCCTACGTCCTGCACGTCAACGGCGCCGACCGCCCCGTCACCGACGCCTGGATCGGCGAATCGCTGCTGTACGTGCTCCGCGAGCGGCTCGGCCTGGCCGGCGCCAAGGACGGCTGCGCGCAGGGCGAGTGCGGCGCCTGCTCCGTCCAGGTCGACGGCAGGCTGCTCGCCTCCTGCCTCGTGCCCTCCGCCACCGCCGCCGGCAGCGAGATCCGTACGGTCGAGGGCCTGGCCGTCGACGGCACCCCCTCCGACGTGCAGCGTGCGCTGACCGAGTCGGGCGCGGTGCAGTGCGGTTTCTGCGTACCCGGGCTGGCGATGACGGTGCACGACCTGCTGGAGGGCAACCACGCGCCCAGCGAACTGGAGACCCGCCAGGCGATCTGCGGCAACCTGTGCCGCTGCTCCGGCTACCGCGGGGTGCTGGACGCCGTCAATACCGTCGTCTCCGAGCGCTCCGCCGCGGCGGAGCGGGACACGGCGGACCGGGATGCGGCCGAGGCGGACGCCCACGCCGCCCACGACGGCCCGCAGGCCCGCATCCCGCACCAGGCCGGACCCGGCGCGGGCGGCGTACAACGTCCCGGGGGAGGCGGCGGATGACCCGCCGCGGCCCCCACCCACGACAACACCCCCACCACGACGGCAGCGCAGCACACGCAGCACCCCCCGACGGCGGCAGACGACCCGGACGATGCGGAAAGGCAGCGGCATGACCAGCACGGCCGACGGCCCCAACGCCGCCACAGCGACCCCCGCCCAGGGCACCCCGCTCCCCGCCGGCTCCCTCGACCAGGGCCCGGTCACGCACGGCATCGGCGCCTCCCTCCCCTCCACCGACGCACCCGCCAAGGCCGAGGGCACCTTCCCCTACGCCGCCGACCTGTGGGCCGAGGGCCTCCTGTGGGCGGCGGTCCTGCGGGCGCCCCACCCGCACGCCCGTATCGTCTCCGTCGACACGGCGCCCGCCGCCGCCCTGCCCGGCGTGCACGCGGTCGTCACCCACGAGGACGTGCCGGGCGACGCGGGACACGGACGCAAGGTCGCCGACCAGCCCGCCTTCGCGCGCGACATCGTGCGCTACTACGGCGAGCCCGTCGCCGCCGTCGCCGCCGACCATCCCGACACGGCGCGGCTCGCGGCGGCCGCGATCGCCGTCGAGTACGAGGTGCTGGAGCCGGTCACCGACCCCGAGAAGTCCTTCGAGGCCGAACCGCTGCATCCCGACGGCAATGTGATCCGTCACATCCCGCTCCGCTTCGGCGACCCGGACATCAACGGGTCGGTCATGGTCGAGGGCCTCTACCGCATCGGCCGCCAGGACCCTGCCCCCATCGGCGCCGAGGCCGGGCTCGCCGTGCCCCGCCCCGACGGCGGCGTGGAGATCTACACCGCCTCGACCGACCCGCACACAGACCGCGATCTGGCCGCCGCCTGCTTCGGCCTGCCGCCCGAGCAGGTCAAGGTCGTGGTGACGGGCGTACCGGGCGCGATGGGCGACCGCGAGGACACCGGCCTCCAGGTACCGCTCGGGCTGCTCGCGATGAAGACCGGCAGCCCGGTGAAGATCGCGGCGACCCGCGAGGAGTCCTTCCTGGGCCACGCGCACCGCCACCCCACCCTGCTGCGCTACCGCCATCACGCGGACGGGGAGGGGAAGCTGGTCAAGGTCGAGGCGCAGATCCTGCTCGACGCGGGCGCGTACGCCGACACCTCCGCCGACGCCCTCGCCGCCGCCGTCTCCTTCGCCGCCGGCCCCTACGTCGTACCGCACGCGCTGATCGACGGCTGGGCCGTCCGTACGAACAACCCGCCCTCCGGCCATGTGCGCGGCGAGGGCGCGATGCAGGTGTGCGCGGCGTACGAGGGCCAGATGGACAAGCTGGCCAAACAACTGGGCCTCGACCCGGCCGAGTTGCGGATGCGGAACGTGCTGGCGACCGGTGACCTGCTGCCCACCGGCCAGACCGTCACCTGCCCGGCGCCGGTGGCCGAACTGCTGCGCGCCGTACGGGAATCACCCCTGCCGCCCCTCCCCAAGGACAGCCCGGCACGCGACTGGCTGCTGCCCGGCGGCCCCGAAGGCGCCGGCGAACCGGGCGCGGTGCGGCGCGGCGTCGGCTACGCGCTCGGCATGGTCCACATGCTCGGCGCCGAGGGCGCCGACGAGGTCTCCACCGCCACCGTCAAGGTCAACGGCCCGGTGGCGACGGTCATGTGCGCCGCCGTGGAGACCGGCCAGGGCTTCAGCACGCTCGCCCGGCAGATCGTCCAGGAGACGCTCGGCCTGGAAGAGGTGCACGTCGCCTCCGTCGACACCGACCAGCCACCGGCGGGCGCGGGCGCGCACGGCCGGCACACGTGGGTGTCGGGCGGCGCGGTCGAGCGGGCGGCGAAGATGGTGCGTACGCAGCTGCTCCAGCCGCTGGCCGCCAACTTCGGCATGTCGACGGAACTGCTGACCATCGCCGACGGAAAGATCACCTCCTACGACGGGGTGCTGTCGACCACCGTCGCCGAGGCGCTGGACGGCAAGGAACTGTGGGCCACGGCCCAGTGCCGTCCCCACCCCACCGAACCCCTGGACGACACGGGCCAGGGCGACGCCTTCGTCGGCCTGGCCTTCGCGGCGGTACGGGCGGTGGTCGACGTCGACGTCGAGCTGGGGTCGGTCCGGGTCGTGGAGATGGCCATCGCCCAGGACGTCGGCCGGGTGCTCAACCCCCGGCAGCTCCGCGCCCGTATCGAGGCCGGCATCACGCAGGGCGTCGGCGCGGCCCTCACCGAACACCTCCGCATCAACCGCGGCGTGGTGCGCCGCGCCGACTTCACCGGCTACGCGCTGCCGACGGCGCTGGACGCGCCGGACATCCGCATCGTGAAGCTGGTCGAGGAACAGGACGTGGTGGCCCCCTTCGGCGCCAAGCCGGCCTCGGCGGTCCCGGTGGTCGTCTCCCCGGCGGCGGTCGCCTCGGCGGTCCGCGCGGCCACGGGCCGCCCGGTCAACCGCCTCCCGATCCGCCCCCAGGCGGCGGTACGCCAGGAGGGCTGAGGGGGCGGCGGGGGCCGAGGGTCAGTCGTCGCCGTCGAGCAGCCGGTCGACATCCAGCTTCACGGGCACGCCCACCGAGGACGGCAGCTGGAACGTCGTGCCCCGCTTGTGCGTCGAGCACGTCCGGTACTCGTCCCTGCTGGGGTCCGCGTACAGCAGGACCTGGTCGTGCTTGCGGTCGACGACGACATAGACCGGCACACCGGCCTCCGCGTAGCACTCGACCTTGGTGGTCAGATCGTCCGCCCAGTTGGAGGACGTGACCTCCAGGGCCATGCGGAAGACGTTGGGCGCGTAGCAGTTCTTTTGAACGTGGGCGTCCTTGAAATCGGGGTCCACGACTGCGAGGTCGGGCACGGCGTAGTCGTCCGGCCCCGTGGGCAGCCACAGCCCGACGGCTTGCACGACCTTGAGGCCGGTCTCCCGCACACCAGCGCGCAGAAACACCTCGATGAGTCCGGTCAGCGTTACCGCGTGCGCACCGTCCGCTGGTGGCGTCACCGTCACCCTCCCCTGAAGGATCTCCACCCTGTGCCCAGGGAGCTCGCGGGAGAGACGGTCTGCGGCCTCGCCGATCGTCGTCGCATGCTGCATCACGGTCACGGCACCCTCCTCGTAGGGACGAGTCTCGCTCAGCGTATCCGTC
>NZ_JBOHCV010000329.1:0-2027 GCF_050698815.1 Streptomyces sp. | reverse complement strand
GCCGTTCGCTGCGCGGGCGCGCACTGGGCTACGCCGGGCTCGCCGCGGTCGGCGCGGGCGGCGCGCTCGGCGGCCACCTGGCGTACCGGCTGGCCGCCTCGGTCAACCACGCCGAGGACATCCGGGTCCGTACGGAGCCGGGCTGGCACCCCCTGGGCGCGAAGGCGGAGTTCCCGGTGGGCGAACCGGTGCGGCGGAACGTGGGCGAGACGCCCGTCCTGGTCGTACGGGAGAGCGGCGGGGAGGTGTACGTACTGGCGGAGCGGTGCAGTCACATGGCCGGTCCGCTGTCGCAGGGGAGGGTCAGCGCGGACGGATGTGTCCAGTGCCCGTGGCACGGCAGCCGCTTCCGGCTGTCGGACGGCCAGCCGGTCGGCGGTCCGGCCACGGCACCGCAGCCCGTCTTCGAGACGCGCTACGCGGAGGGGGTGCTCCAGGCGCGGCTGACCGCGTGACCGGACCGGTCGGCCCGGCGCGCCGGATCGACGGCCGTGACCGAGACTGGGACAGGGCCGAGCGACTGAAGGGAGCGGGCCGGCGTGGGCACGGGCAGAGAGGTCGCCGAGCACGCGTCGCGCGCGCGAGGGCGGCCGCCGTCGTGGCTGCGCTGGCTGCCACTGGCCCTGCTGGCGCTGGCCCTCACCCTGGAACTGACCACACCGCCCCGGCTCTCCTTCGCCCCGCTGCTCATCTCGGCCGTCGTCCTGGCCGCCCTCCTCTACCCGCCCGTCGTCACCGTCGTCGTCGGCACGCTCTCCATCATCCTGCTGCTGGCCCTGCGCCTCAGCAACGAAAACCTCTTCTCCCGTGACCCCGCGGGCCACCTCATCACGCTCGTGCTGGTCACCGGCCTCTCCGCGCTGCTGGCGCTGGTGCGCGTACGCGCCTCACGCGAACTGGTCCAGGTGCAGGAGGTCGCCGAGGCCGCCCAGCTGGCGCTGCTGCGTCCGTTGCCCGAGCGGCTGGGCCCGCTGCGGCTGGCCGGCATGTACCGGGCCGCCGACGCCGCCGCCCTCATCGGCGGCGACCTCTACAGCGTCCGGCCGACCGCCTACGGGGTGCGGGTGCTGGTCGGCGACGTACGCGGCAAGGGCATCGGGGCGACCCGGACCATGGCCACCATCACCTCCGCCTTCCGCGAGGCGGCCATGTCGAGCTCCACGCTGTCCGAACTGGCCGCCCGCATCGAGACGTCGATGGCGCTCGACCGGTCGGACGCGGAGAACGGCGGCTACCGACGGACACCCGGTGCACCTGCTCCAGCCGGTTCCCGGGATCCGCACCGTGACTCGGAGGCGGAGCTGTTCGCGACGGCGGTGCTGATGGAGTTCCCGGCGGAGGGCGGGAGCGTCCGCGTACTGGACCGGGGGCATCCGCCGCTGTACCGGATCGGGGGCGAGAACGGCGTGGCCGCGCTGGAGCCGGCGGAGTACGGCCTTCCGCTGGGCCTCGGCGACCTCTCACCGGACCCGGGCCCCGAGCCGCGGACCATCCCGCTGGCGGCGGGCGAGACGCTGGTGGCCTACTCCGACGGCGTCACCGAGGCACGGGGCGAGGACGGCACCTTCTATCCGCTGGGGCAGCGGCTGGCGGAACGGTACGGGAGCGGGTGGCACGCGGTCGGCATCGAGCCGGCGGAGGTCGTCCGCTTCCTCCAGGGGGACGTCGCACGGTGGGCCAAGGCGCTCAACGACGACATGGTGGTCGTCGTCCTGCAGCACGATCCCCCCGCAGCCCCTCACGGCGTGGCCCCCTGACGCCATCCCCTGACACCGCGTCGCCCGGATGACCGCCGGTTCGGCGGCCACCCGGGCGACAGGGTCAGCGTGCGCGCGCGGGGCGCGGGTCAGATCAGTCCCGCTCCGCGCCGACCGGGAGCGAGCGCAGCGTGAAGCCGGACGTCTTCTGCTTGAACGCCCAGTCCAGCATCCGCTTCGCGTCCGGGTAGCGGTCGCCGCTGTTGAGGATCGTGCCGACGACCGTACGGTCACCCTTCGTCGCCGCGAAGACGAGGCAGGCGCCCGCCT
>NZ_JBOHCV010000328.1:0-14912 GCF_050698815.1 Streptomyces sp. | reverse complement strand
GCCTCGATCTTTCGTGACGGTCTGCCGACGGTGTCGGCAGACCGTTGTTGTGTTCCGTGTTGATGATGGGCAGGTCGGAGGCCCGACTGCCGCGTCGGGTGTGCGCCGGGTTCCACTGCTCCGGTTGGAATGGTGCGGTTCGTAGGGACGGCGGGGTCGTTGGTCAGCCGGGGTTGGGCAGCAGGGCGAGCCGTTCGAGCGCCCGTGTGATCACTTCGGTCCAGGGCCAGTGGCGGGCGAATCGCAGGTGCCTGCGGCGGGCGGTGGTGACGAGCTGGGCAGCGGCGGAGAACAGCCGCAGTCGGAGCCGGCGCGGTTCCCAGAGTCGGACTGTGCCGGTCAGGGCGAGCATCGGCATCCAGGCCAGCAGGTCCAGGGCGAGCTGGACGATCTCCAGCCAGATCCGGTTCTGGGCGGTGTCGTGGAGGGGCAGGTTGCGCAGGCCGGTGGCGCGAGCGGCGCGGATGCGGTCCTCGGCGCGGGCCCGCTGGCGGTGCCGCAGTTCCAGGGCAGCGATCGGGGCGCTGGTGGTGTTGGTGGCGAAGCAGGTGAGCCGGAGGCCGTCAGCGTCGGTGAAGCGCAACTGCGCGCCGGGGTGCGGGCGTTCCTTGCGGACGATCAGCCGCATCCCCTTCGGCCAGCCCTTGAGGATGTCGCCGGACAGTTCGGCGACCCAGGCGCCGTCGCGGATCTCACCTTCAGGTTCGACGGCCGGTGTCCACGCGGCGGGCGGGACCTTGAGGACGGCCTGGTGGACGGCGTCGGTGATGGTCATGCCGACGGAGTAGGACAGCCACCGGCCTCGCTGGGCGAGCCAGGCCACGAAGGTGTGGGTGCCGCCTGCGGAGTCGGTGCGGATGAGGGTGCTGCGTCCGCGCCGGTACTTCTTGGGCAGCTGGGCCAGGGCGAGTTGGGTGGCGGTGATGTGGTCGGTTGCGGTGTTGCTGCCCGCGTTCCCGGGCCGCAACAGCGCCGCCACCGGCTCCCCGGATCCGCCGCTTCCGTGATCGACGAACCCCATCAGCGGATGATGGCCGTAGGTCTTCTTCCACGTCGCGGTGGCGTCCTGCTTGTCGGAGTGGGCCATCACCAGCACCCCGTCCAGATCGACGATCACCTGGCCGTCGGTGTTCGGTGCCGCTTGGCCGGCCAACTTCCAGACCCGCTCACGCACTGCGGCCCGCGCGGCCTGGATCGCTCTGAGCGCTTTCGGACCGGCAGCGGCGAGGGTGTCGATCAGGCGGGAGACGGTCGGGTCAGAGGCCACCGGCCCGAACACCTCAGGCTCGGCCCGCAACATGCCCACATCGGCCAGGCAGTCCCCGCCCAGCGCGACCGCGAGTGCGACATCGAGCAGGACCTTCCCCGGATCGTGCACCGCCCGCGGCTTGCACCACGGCGCGAGTGCCGCCGATATCGCCGTATCCAGGCCCGTCTTGCGGACCGTCTCGACCAACAGCACCGAACCGGCCTGGGACACCACCCCCTGACCGCCGCCCTCGGTACGGACACGTGGGTAGGACCCGATACTCTTCTTCACCTGAGAAGTGCTTCTTTCCATGCGACGACCTGGACTCTAGACAAGCCCTATCGTTGCAGGTCAGGAGCACTTCTCGCTTTTATGATCAACCCTCGGACAACCCCGCTCATGAAAGCCCGAGGTTAACGGTCAGGCCGTGGTCCGCGCCGGGGACTGGTCGCTGTTCGTTGACGACCAGGCGAGCGAGCCCGCCGGGCAGCTTGATTTCACTGTTGGGCGCGGTCGGGACGGCGATTTGGCGTCCGCCGATGCGCAGCGTCAGTTTCGTGCTACCGGTGGTGGATCCGCCTGATCCGCAGGTGCTGGTGGACGTAGCAGTCGCGCCTTCGACCTCGATCACTGGCAAGCCGGGGATACCGATGGTGGCATCGGCCACGCTCGAGGTGGCGGTTGAGGTGCCTGGCGCGAGGCGGGTGGTCACCTTCGGACACAACGCCTTAGCTGTGATCAGCTTCGCGTCCAGCTCGGCCGTGCACGGTGGGCTGGTGCTGGAGGCCTGCGCTGTGCGTACCGGTCCGGTGTCCGGCTGCGGCGGTACCCGGATCGGGAGCAGCGGCAGGTTGACGGTAGCGGTCAGGCCGAAGGCGCGGCCGGTGTAGTACTCCAGGAGCACGGTGTCCGAGGTGTGGGAGGGCCGGTAGTAGGCGTCACCGGTGAACTTCACGGTCACCGGGACGGTGGCGTCCTGGTTCAGCGGCTGGTCGACCTTTGGGATGGTGCAGCGCGCGACGCCGGCGGCATCGGTCGTGCCGCGGCAGGTCTGCTCGCGGTCTCCGCTGCCCAGCATCAACTGGAGTCGGCGGCCGACGATCGGGGGGCCGTCGGCGTTCCTTTCCGTCAGGACACCGGCCAGGCGGGTTGAGGTGCCGTTCGCAACGCGTTCCGGGCCGCTGTAGACGACGGCGGTCTTCTGCCGCGTGATGGTGAACGGCACGGTGAGACTGGCCGGTGCATGACCGTTACCCGCATAGGAGATGGTCAACGTAGTCTGGCCCGGGCGCTGCGCCGGCGTCAGCGTGCAGCGCGCCCGCCCGGCAGCATTCGTGGTACCCGTACAGGTCTGGGACCCCCCACCCGAGCCCAAACTGAAGCGCACCGGCGCCCCGGAAACCGGCTCACTGGCCGGCTCACCCGGCTTCGGACTCGCCGTCAGCCGCGCCGACGCAGTGAAAGAATCATGATAGCGGGCTTGGCTCGGTCCTGTGTAAACGAGCCTCGTCGGCGATTGACCACCACCACCTCCACCGCCCCCGCCGCCGTCCCGAAACGCGAACGTGCCAAAGAGCATGTAGTGGTCCGAGCATCGGCCATAAGCCCACCACTCCCGACACTCCCCCCCATCGAACAGACGTACCGATGTCGGAGTGAGGTGCCGCTCCTCGCCGAAGACATAGTCCAATTTTGTCGTGGGTTCGCCGTACTTGCTCCAGGTCGGCCGGTTCTCAGGCCAGTCGACCTCAAGAAACTCACCGCGCCCACCCTGATCCGGGGCGTAAATCCCCTTGAATCGGTCTGGTTTCAGGTTGAGATCACCCGCGAGGACCACCGGGTACCTTCCCCCGGAATCCTTCTTGATCTCCTTCGCCAGTGTGTCGGCCTGTTTATCCGCCGGGCCTTCATCACTTGTGGCGAGGTGTGCGGAACACGCCCAGACGTCGCGCCCGAGAGTGGACCGGAAGGAAACCGACATGCACGTGGCTGCCCGCTTCTCTGGCGGGGTAAGGGCGTAGCCACCCCGCGCCTTGCCGTACAAGCCGCCGTCGGCGTCGAACCAGTACCTCACCTTGTCCAGAACACGATCGGCGCCGATGGCGATCAGTCCCACGCCCGTATGGTTGTCGCTGCCACCGCCGTTGCAGCGTCGGTCGCTGCTGCTTTCCGCGAAGTGGGAGCGGATCGCATCGGTCCCTAAACGCTCCTTCAGTTGATCGCGCGCATATATGACCTGTTCTCGGCAGGTCTCGTTGATCGAGAGAAGGTGACCCTGCAGGCGGTCACCCCGCAGACTCTCGACTCGGTCGATGAGACGGTCCACCACCTCATGCGTTCCGTGATTCCCCGTTACCCCCCAGATGTTCCAGTGCAGAACCCCCAGTTCCCGGTGCTGGAGGGTAGCGGCACCGCGGCGCTCCTCACCCCTTGAAGCTCCCACCTCACCTGCCGAATCAGCGGCTGGAGCGACCGATGCCACCGGAGACACTGGCACGGCGGTAGGTGTGCCTAACGCCGAGATCAGCACAGTGCACAGGACCGTCCGAACAGCATTGGCCAGGAATCTCGACACCACAACGCTTCACTCCCCCGGATCCAAGCACCTCACTGGCCAGTCGCGACCAGATGTATCCCACCGTCAGTTCGAGTGAAGGTAGCGAATACACACAACCAAGTCAGAGAGTTCGACATCTGGACACAGAACCCCCACATCCATCAGTTGTGCTCCTGGCCCGGCAGTGCGTGTGGGGCCGTAGCGCCAGAACACTGCGAGACCCGCCACGCGTGAAGCTTCTCGTCGCGGAGCGCGGCAAGGTACACCTCGGTGTCGGGCTTGTGGCCGCGCATCGATTCCTGCGCCACGGCGTCCGCCCGCTCCTCCCGCTCTGCACGGGCAGTCTCACGCTCCCGGCGACGGGCGTTGGGATGGATCGATTGCTTCGCCCAGCACACGTAGTGCCGCCCCTTCCGGCGTGATTGGTGTTCCGTGATGCGTTCGCCGCAGGATCGGCAGGCGGGTAGGGGCCGCGGCGCCTTCTCAACGGTCTCGGGTGCGACGGGGCCGCTTGTCCGTGCGAGGAACGCCTTGTTCTGTGCGGCTGTGCGTCGCTCCGGGGGTATTTGGTTACTCATGATGCGGGCACCGTCCACTCCGCCTCGTCCCCAGTGTCCGGCGCGTAGATCACCCGCTCCGGCCGCTCTCCCTTCGGCACCGGGAACATGATGCGGCCACGGGCGCGATCATCCGGCCGTACCGCAGCATCCTTAGGGAACTCTGGCCGCGGGAAGTCTCCGCCGGAGTTCCCGGTCACCTCGATGCGGGTGCCGTCCTCGTAGACCACGCTCCACGGGGGGCGAGAAGGTGGGCGTAGTTCCGTCACTGCCGGGGATGCCCGGGTCGGCTACCACTTCGCAGCCGGGTGGCCAGGTCGACCACGGTCCCTCGTCGGCTCCTCGCGACGACGGCCAGCGGAATGATGAGGAGCAGCGGAGTGAACCCGTGCGGCCGTCGAAGACGGTCAGTTGGGTGATGAACGGCACCGAGCATCAGAGCGATCAGTGCCACCGCCGACAGACCTGAGAGCCATGGGTGACGAGCGCGATGCCACCGACCAGTTCCAGCCCGCCGATCGCGTACATGCCCCACATGCCGAAGCCGATCTCCTGAAGATGTCCGTAGCGGAGGGGTGGGCGATCAGTTTGGGTAAGGCACCGGCGATCACGTAGAAGAGAGCGAGTATCACCTGCAGCACGCGCAGAGCGATGTCCTCGCATCGGTCTGAATGCCCTGCTTCGGCGGCGGGCGCGGATATCGTCCTGTGCCGTGCGCGTACATCTTGATGTCACCCTTGAAGGTGTCCTGGAGTAGCACTCACCGGAGCAGACCGGTTCTTATCGGCGTACCCAACGCGAGCTTCCATCTGCAGAAACGGGAAGCGCACTCCATGCCTCCGCATTCCGCGGAACGGATCCCCATTGTGACGTCTCGTCAACTGCCTTCGGCGGCGAATTCAACGATCATGAACCGGGCACCCGGACTGATGAGCGGTTCAGCCGCTCCGAGCCGGACCCGTCCGGAACCGAGCGTGGCATGCCGCAGTGGGCGGTCATCGCCGTCGGGATGGGTGTAGGCGGCAGCACCCTGGCGGATGGGACCGGTGCGCGGGTCGTTGATGACATCCCGCTCCAGCCGCAGCAGCGTGGGATCCGTGGGGTGTGCGAGCCGTGCGGCCACCAGCTGCGGAACGACCTTGGGGGCCCAGCAGCGCTCCCAGTCCAGCAGCGTTTCGGTCCGGGCCAACTCATCGAGCAGCATCCATCGAAGGATGTTCCGGGGCGGTCGGCCGCCGGGGAACATCGAGGCGAACGCGGAGTTGTACTCCAGCAGGGTCCCGGCCACATCGGTGATGTAGGCCATGGTGGTCAGCTCGTGGAGCACGCGCCGCCACACCGGCGCCACCTCCAGGCCCGCCTCGGGGTCCAAGGCGTAGGGCGGGTTGTGACCGTAGGCGTACCTCCACAGCAGCTCCCACTCCTGTGGCGTGAGCTTCAAATGTCGTGCAAGGCGGTCGAGATAGTCGGTCGACGGATTGGTCTTGGTGCCGCGCTCGAAGCTGCCGTACGTGCCTGTACGGCTGCGCAGCAACGTGTCCATCTGCGGCTGCGTCAGGCCAGGCACCTGCCGCCCCCGGGGGTCATCGGGGCGATGCAGACCGTGATCGACCGGGTCTGTTCGGGCGCGCGCCGTGCGCAGGAAGTTCTGAAGATCACGCCGGCGCTGGCGCGGCATCGGGTCATGGGGCCGAGGCATGGGGGCTCCTCAAGCCGCTGCGGATCGGGGGTGGAAACTTTGCACCCCCCGTTCTTACACGCAAAAAGTCGCGCCTGGAAAGATGCCTGAAGCACAGGCCATGATCGGTGGCGCACCACGCTGTCGTCGGGGGAGAGCGTGGCGCGACGCGTGATGTACAGCGCGAACCCGCCCGGTTCAGCCGCGCGACGAAGGGTCCGCGGCGCGCCTTCACGTACAGCCAACAGGCCCTCGGCGGGACAGCCGGGGCCCGTTGGCTGTCAGGGCCCCACTGCGGCACGCGGTCAGCCGGCGGGCGTCGGCTCGCGCCTCGGCTGCGGGTGCGAATGCGACCAGTCTTCTTCGGTGCCGCCGTTGAGCAGATACCCGGGTCCGGGGTGGGCGACCAGTCCGGGCAACAGCAACTGCCAGTGTGCCGCCAGGCGTTGGTGGATGTCGACGTCCTTGTCGGTTTGTTCTGCGTGCGCTCCCGAGACGAGGCAGAAGGACAGTTCGGCCACCGCTTCCGCGGTGGCCTCGCAGCGTAGCGTGCCGTCCTTCTCGGCTTCCCGCGCCACATCGGTGAAGACCTGCCGCCAGCAGGCGATGGGGTTGATCTCCGGGTCGCCCGGTGTCTCCAGCTCGCGTGCCAATTTCACCGCGGCTCTGGCGAGGTGATCGTGCGCCAGCTGGTGAGCGACCAGATGGGTCAGGTCGATGAGGGTCTGCAGCGCCGGCTGGTCCTTCTCCCGCAGTTGCTCGGTGGCCATGCAGGTACGGGTGCACGCCTCCCGTCGTACGGTGTCGGCCAGCTCCTCCTTGCTGCCGAAGTGGAAGGAGAGGGCTCCCTTGCTCACGGCTGCGGCGCGGCTGACCTCGAATAGAGTCGTGCGCTGGTAGCCGGCACGGTCGAATGATCTGGCAGCCGCCATCGTCAGCGTGTGCCGGGTGAGTTCTGCGCGCTCTTGCCTCATGCGCTGGTTCCCTTCAGCGAACCGGTCCGCGGGGCGACGAACCGTCAGGGGCAGGTGCCCGGGGTCACCGCGGGCGCTGCCATCACCCCAAACATACAAAGTGTTCTGTTTTTTTGGGCGAGAAGGGGCGACAGACCCTGCGCAGAGGGGGCGGGCCAGTACTCAGGTGTGCGCCAGGTGGGCCCGGTACCATGGGGCCGCGTCCGCGAGCCGCGCCAACGGCCCTGGGCCGGGGGCGCACGCGTGCGCGGGCCAGACCGCGGTGCCGCTGTACCAGTGGTCGAAGGCCAGCAGGGCAAGCTGGCGTTCGCTGACCTGCCCGGGGTGCTCCGTCATCCGGGCCGTGCATTCCTCCCACATCAACTCCCCGCTCACAGCAGGCAGGAGAGCGAGAGCAGCCAGAGCGTCCAGCAGATCGTGAAGGCGAACGGGTGCGGGGTGGACAGCGTGGTGGACGCCCGGGACGGTAACCGGAATCCGGAGAGCGGCCTGCGTGATGAGCCGCGCGAGATCCTCCACCGCGATCATGGAGAGCATCGCCCGTCCGCCGTTCCAATACCCCGGGAGCCGCTGGACGAGTTCGGCCAGAGCCGGTACGACCCACCGGTCTCCCGCACCGGTGACGAGCCCGGCGCGCAGGACCACAGCGCCGTGGCGCAGTGCGTGCGCCTCTGCTGCCAGCCGCGTGCGGCTGGTGGCGGAGCCCGGAGCCGGAGTCAGGTCGCCGACCGCTGCCCCGCGGTGCGGGCCGCGCCCGTAGACGGCAGTGGTGGACAACTGCACGATGCGTCCTACGCCCGCCCGGCCGGCCTCACGCATCAGCGCGGCGGTGCCATGGTCGTTGACTCGCGCGCATTGCTCCGCGTCGGAGCCGATGTGGGAGGCGGCGTGGATGAGTACATCCGCCTGGGAGCAGACCCGGGCGAGGGATTCCGGCTGGGCGAGGTCGGCGGGTACCCATTCGACTTCCGGTGGCAGTGGGTGGTCACGACGGCTGATCACCCGTACCCGTACCGGCTGCTGAGCGAGTTGGCGCAGCACGGCGGCGCCGATGAAGCCGGTCGCCCCGGTCAGCACGACGCGGGGGGTCATCCGGCCGCCCGCAGCGAGCTGTTCGGGTGCACCGTCATTTCGGCCGCCACCTGGGGCAGGGCGATGCCGGGGAGCATGTACTGCCAGAGGTCGGCGATCCGGTCCGGCAGGTCGGCGCGCCCGTTGGAGAGCTTGGAGAAGTGCTGGACGCCCGTGTAGCAGCCGACCAGCAGTACGGCCAGGCGGTCCACCTCGACCCCGTTGCGCAACTCGCCGCGGGAGGCTGCGGCCGAGAGCTGGACACGGAAGACGTCGGCCCAGTCCAGATACGGCGCGTCGTCGTGGAAGCCGATCTCCTCCTGCTCCACGGCGAGCCGTACCCCGGCCCGGAGGACCTTATTGGTCTGCAGTTCGCGGGCGAGGAGAAGGGTTGTGTCGATCAGGCGCTGGAGACCGTCCGGGCCTGGCGGCAGGACGACCGCGTCGCGTTGGGCGAGCATCAGCGTGCGGGCCAGGTCCATCTTGGAGGAGAAGTGGAAGTACAGCGCTCCCTGGGTGGTGCCGGCCCGTTGCATGATCTGGGAGATCCTGGCTGCCCGGTAGCCACTCTCGTCAAAGACCTCCGCGGCTGCCTCAAGAATCAACTGCCGTGTTTCAACGGCCCGTTGCTGCATCGGCCGAGTCCGTGCTGCCGCCATCCAACCTCGCAACCAAAGGTTCTATCTTTCTGGCAGCTCGTCAGGAACACCGTCGAACGCGAAAGGCCGCACATGACCGTCATTCCCGCACTGCCCCCACTGCCCCCACTGCCCGAAGACACAGGGTACTCGGCGCCGGTCCCCCGCGAACTCGTTCACAAGGCTGCCCACTCCGAGGTGCTGCTGACGGGCTGGCGGCAGTGCGGCGGAGCGGAGTTCGAAGTGGGCGCCCAGTGGCCTCGCGACCATGGTTTCTGGCGCACCGGGAGCGACGGCGAACAGGACCCGATGCTCCTGGTGGAGACCACCCGGCAGGTGCTGCCGCTGCTGTCGCACGCCGCTTTCGGCGTGCCGAAGGGCCACCAGCTGATCTGGGATCACTACCAATGCCGGTTCGCGGCACCCTTCATACAGGTCTCGGACCGGCCGGCGGAGGTGACCGTGCGCCTGGTCGCTTCGCAGGCTCCCGGGCGGGCCCGCCGGCTGCGCAAGTTGTCGCTCCGGATGACGCTCAGCAGCGCTGGCCGCACGCTGGGCACGGCCTCCACCTTGTTCAGCGCTCACAGTCCGGAGGTCTACGCGCGGCTACGCGGGCCAAACACCCGGGAACCGGAAGCGGTCACGGCAGCGGTCCCACGCCCGCCTGCCCCGGTGGCTCCCGCACTTGTCGGCCGGGAGAGCGAGCGTGAAGTGGTGCTCGCGCCCGCGGCGGAGCCCGGTAGCTGGCAGTTGCGGATCCTCACCTCCAGCCCCTGGCTGTTCGACCACCCCGTCGACCACGCCCCCGGAATGCTGCTGATGGAAGCCGCCCGCCAGGGCGCCCGGTTGGCCGAGCCCGGTCAGCAGCTGCGGTTAACCTGTCTGGCGGCCGAGTTCCACCGTTATGTCGACCTGGACGCGCCCAGCCTGGTCCGGGCCTTCCCCGCGCCTGCCGCGCCGGACGGCGAGCGCCGGCTGAAGGTGACGCTCACCCAGCACGGTCAGGAGGCGTTCGCCGCGACCGTCGGGATCGCCGCGGACGTTCGCGACACGGCCCGGCTCAGGTAACGTTGCCGGCTCCAGCAGCGAACGTACCGAGGAGGTGAGACCCGTTACCGCAGTATCAGCTCGGGTGCTCTCCTCGCCCGGCCGGGCCGCCCGCCGCCCCGCATAGGTGCCCCAGAGAGCCCCATCGGCGTCCCGAAAGGCTCCCGCTCGCATGTCGGCTTCACCTTCTCTTCTTCCCTGTTCCGCCATCGTCACCAGGCTTCGTGCCGCGGGCTGCGTCTTCGCCGAGGACGAGGCGCGGTTACTTCTCTCCACGGCACGGACGGCGGAGGATCTCGCCGTCATGGTGGACCGGCGCGCCGCCGGGATGCCCCTCGAACACGTCCTGGGCTGGGCGGAGTTCTGCGGTCTGCGCGTGTCGGTGGATCCGGGAGTCTTCGTACCCCGTCGTCGCACCGAGTTCCTCGCCCGGCTGGCCGTAGCTCTCGCTCCGGCGCGAGCCGTGCTCGTGGACCTGTGCTGCGGATCGGGCGCGGTGGGTGCCGCCGTGGCCGGCGTCGTGGACCAGGCCGAGCTGTACGCGTCCGATATCGACCCCGCCGCGGTGCGGTGCGCCCGCCGCAATGTCGCCGGCTGTGGTGGTCAGGTCCACCAGGGGGACCTGTATGAGTCATTGCCCGGTTCGCTGCGCGGCCGCGTCGATGTCCTGATTGCCAACGTGCCCTACGTACCCACCGATGCGGTCGGACTGCTGCCCACGGAAGCGCGCGTTCACGAACCGCGTGTGGCGCTCGATGGTGGCTCGGACGGGCTCGACGTCCTGCGGCGGGTGGCCGCCGGGGCGCCACAATGGCTGGCACCGGGCGGCTCCTTGCTCGTAGAGACGAGCGAGCGCCAGGCCCGGCAAGCCGTCGAAACCATCGCCGGCAGCGGGCTGACGGCCCGGATGGACGGCTCGGACGAGCTGAACGCCACCGTCGTCATCGGCACCAGGCCCGCACTCCCCCGCAGGTCCGACTAGGGAGTCGTGGCCCTGGAGTTCGGACCGGCGGCCGGGGAGGCTGCCTGCGCCCGTCCGCCCGACCGGAGGCACAGCAGCGCCCCGCCGGTCCGAGCGCCAGCGCGACGAGCACCCCTGACTCAGACCCAGCACGGAGACGTTGGAGGGCACTCGCGCTGCCGAGGATCTCCCGTCAGGGAATTGCGGGGAGAACGTGCCGTGTCGGTCCCCCGCCTGCCCCGACGTACTGCCGGAGCGGATACTTGTGACCACCAATCAGTTCGGCCGCGACATCGGATGACGGCCCGTACGACCAGGACAGGGCTTCATGGGGACGGCGACGATACAAGTGCGTGTCCTGGCCGTCGCGGGCCGGCGCGTCTGGGTGGCGGCCCGCGGCACGCTGGGCGGCCCCACGGTGCGAGTACTGCACTATTGTCTGTGTGCCCGGGTCGCGGACGCCCGGACGCAGTTGTATCTCGACCTCAGGGAACTGTGCTGGGACAAGGAACTCTCCCCGGGGGAGCTGTCGGGGCTGTTGCCCGCCGGGGAACGATTGCGGTTCCACATCGTCGGGGTACGGGAAGCCCTGCGTGCACCGATGGCAAGGGATCCGCGGTGCAGCTTCCACCCCGACGCGGCATCCGCCTGGGCCGCGTGGACAGCGCAGCAGCCCTGATCGCCGCACCGCTCGGGCGTGCGTCCTGCGGGTCAACCGGCTTCGCACAGCACTCTGTTCACCACCTCTGGAGAGCGATCACATGGCGTCGTCCCCCGAAATCGGTCAGCCCGCTCCTGACTTCACCCTTCCCGGCGGCATCCTGACCGGCGGGACATTCGAGCGCGGCGACTACACCCTCTCCTCGCGGCGGGGCCGGCCGGTGGTGCTGGCCTTCTACCCTGGTGACGACACCAGCGTGTGCACCAAGCAGTTGAGCTCGTACTCCTCGGGACTCGAACGGTTCGAAGGCTGGGACGCCGATGTGTGGGGGATCAGCCCGCAAGGTCTCGACAGCCATGCGGCGTTCGCGGGCAGGAACGGGCTGCGCATGCCCTTGCTCACCGACACCGACCGCGAGGTCGCCCGTGCCTTCGGTGTCGCGGCGCCCGGCATCGGGCTGCGTCGCGCGGTGTTCCTCGTCGGTCCCGACGGGATCCTGCGGTGGAAGCACGTGGCGCTGCTGGGCGCGACGTTCCAGTCCGTGGACACGCTCACCCGCCGACTGGCCGAAATCGGCTCCCGCGGCGCGGCGGGTGCGTGAATGCCGTCCCGGCCGATCCCATTCCAGGTGGAAACCCGGGTTGGAGCCCCGCTGCCGCGCGGGGTTGAAGCCGCGGGGACCGTCAGGCGGCGTCCAGCACGGCCCGTACGGTCTTGCCGCCACCGGGCGCGGCACTGACATTCAGCCGACGCGCGAGGCCATGGACCAGTGTCATGCCCCGGCCGCTCTCGCTTTCCAGTCCGGGCCGGCGCATCACCGGCATACCCACCCCGTCGTCGCGGACCTCGACGGTGATCCTGCCGGCGCTGGTGCTCAGCCGCAGCCGGCAGCGACCCCGGCCGTAGCGGGTGGCGTTGGTGACCAGTTCGGAGACGACCAGTTGTGCCTCGTCCAGGCGGCCGGCCGCCTCGGGCGGGGTACGGGAGCCGATCAGAAATCCAGTGGTCAGCTGCCGGGCCCAGCGGGCCGAGGCCGCCTTCCGCGGCAGTGTGTACTCGACGCGTGCGGTGCGCCGCGCTCGGCGCGTGCTCGCGCGCATGACGCTCACTTCCCCTCCATGTCGGCGACCGGCAGTGCTGCCTCGGTCGGCCGTGTCCCTGAGACCGACGCCGGACCGGCGTACGAACTCAGATGTGCTGGTTCATTCCCACCGCCGGCGAGAGCAACCGTCCGCGGCGGGAGGCGGCTCGCATGCCCACGGGAATTCCACCGTTCCGTCGCGTTCCCCGCGCTCCCGCTCAAGCGGGGCTTCGGTGCGTGGCCTCAGTGCTTCGCGCCGCGCGCGACCTGCCGTGCCCACAGGATGAGGGGCAGCTGCAGCGGAAGGCGGCCGTAGGCGGCGGCTTTGAGCGGGGTGGAGCGGTGCCGCCAGTCGTAGGCCATCTTCACGTTGGCGGGGAAGACCGCGGCGAGGAATCCGGCGGCGGCGTACGCACTCAGCCGCCGCGTACGCGGTGCGGTCAGCCCCGCGGCGAGTAACAGCTCCACCGCTCCGCTGAGTTCCGTCCAGGTACGGGCGCGGCCGGGCAACCAGGCGGGCACGATCTTGTCGAATGCCCCTGGCACGACGAAGTGTGCCGTCCCGGACCCGGCGAGCAGTCGTGCGAGTATCCGTGCGGAGCGGTCGTCAGCACTCATGTGTGAACCTCCTGAGCGGGCGCGAGGCGACGATAACAGCACCCGAACCCTCCAGTAACGTCCCAACCGCTGACCGCGGCGCACGGCGGTGGACCGGAATCCTGAGCGGGTCCGGTGCGACCACGGGCCAAATCACCCATCTGCCCGTTTCCCTACTAATGTACTTTCTGTGAATCTAGGGGAACTCGCGGTGACTCCCCCTACATCAGGAGTGGCTCCCATGGTCCTCACCGTCTCCGGCGTCGTCCTGCTCGGCTTCATCGTCTTCCTCTTCACCCGCAAGGACGGGCTCAAGCTGTCCCACGCTCTGGTCTGCGCGCTGTTCGGTTTTTATCTCGCCGGTACGGCCCTCGCCCCCGGTATCGAGGCCGGCGGGGCGAGCCTTGCCAGCCTGCTGGGCGGTCTCAAGTTCTAGCCCCGCGGCAGTCCGCATTCCGCTGCAACAGGAGGTTCGATGACGCGCTGGGCGCTCCCCCGGCCGGAAGGCGGCTCGTCGCCGGCCGTCACGCGGAGCCGCCGCGCCATACGGGCCGGCCTGGACGGGGCGATGGACGTACTGCACCCGCTCGTGACACTCGTGCGCGGCATGGGACGGCTCGTGCTGCTGGCGGTTCGCTGGTGGGCGCGTACGCCGAAGGACCGCCGGGGACCCGTGCTGTTCCTCCTGGCTGTGGGCGTCCTGGTGGTGGCGCTGCTTCCGTGGGGGCGGGTGTGCGCGGTCGTCGTGGTGGTGGGAGCAGCCGCCTGGCACGGCCGGGAGCCTGCCGGACGCCACGCGTGCGCCGGTCCCAGCGAGTCGGAGAGTGCCCGGCTGCAGGCGGTCTACGAGGCCTTGGTGCCGTATTTCGCGCTGCCGGACGATCCCGGTCCGGAGCCGCTGTTCGCACACGACGGCGGGTGGGAGCGGGCCTTCGAGGAGGTCGAGTTCACCGAGGAGGGCCGGCTCGAGCGGCTCCGGCTGCGGTATCCGGCGTACTTCCGTGACGGCGACATGGACTGCCGGCTCCCGGTGGAACGGCTGCTGAGCGCCAAATCGGGACGGGGACGGGAATACCGCTTCGCGTGGGACGAGGAGGGCAACCGGCTGGAGATGACCGTGCCGGAACCGCTGCCGCTCGGCATCCACGCCCAGCGTTTCGTGACGGGACCCGGCGAGATCCTGCTCGGCTTCACCGACGCCGGTTCGGTGCACCGGACGGTTCCGGTCACCCACGGCGGCCAGGCGCGTGACGTGCCGCCCGTGATGTGGCGTACGGGCGCGCGGTCGGCGGAGCCGCACCTGCTGACCGTGGGTGCGCCGGGGGCGGGAACGAGCACGCTGCTGCGGTCGGTGGTGCTCCAGGCGCTCCAGCACGGCGACGTGCTGCTGGTCGACGGCAGCGGCGCCGGGGAGTTCGCATGTCTGTCGGGGCGTGCCGGCGTACTCGCGACGGAGACGTCCTTGGTGGGGGCGCTGGCATCGGTGGAGTGGGTGGTGCACGAGACGGAGCGGCGGCTGTCGGTCGCGAGCATGGCGCGAGGGGCGGGGCAGACCGTTCCCGACGACGCCCGGCGGCCGCTGTGGCTGGTGCTCGACCGGCCCGCGGTGCTGAGCCAGCTGGCGCGGGCGGCGGGGCGGCGCGATCCGCAGGAGCTGTTGCAGGTGCCGCTGCGGCACGGGCGGGGGGCCAACGTGACGGTGGCGGTGGCCGAGCACTTCGAGGACTCGGACGGGCTGGGACGGGCGGTGCACGCGTACACCGGGGCGCGGGTGCTGCTGGGCGCGGCCTCACCGGAGCAGGCGCGGACCGTGCTGGGCACGCACGCTCCGCCCTTGCCGC
>NZ_JBOHCV010000327.1:0-12832 GCF_050698815.1 Streptomyces sp. | reverse complement strand
GTTGCAGGTGCGCGGCATGGACCGTGCGCGCTCCGACTACATGGGGATGCTCGGCACGGTCATGAACTGCCTGGCGCTGCAGGACTTCCTGGAGAAGGAAGGCATCGACTCCCGCGTCCAGACGGCGATCACCATGGGGCAGGTCGCGGAACCGTACATCCCGCTGCGCGCGGTGCGGCACCTGGAGAAGGGCCGGGTCGTCATCTTCGGCGCCGGTATGGGCATGCCTTACTTCTCCACCGACACCACGGCCGCGCAGCGCGCCCTGGAGATTCACGCCGAGGCCCTGCTGATGGGCAAGAACGGTGTGGACGGCGTCTACGACTCGGACCCGGCGAAGAACCCGGACGCGGTGAAGTTCGACGCCCTCGAGTACGCCGAGGTCATCACGCGCGATCTGAAGGTCGCCGACGCCACGGCCGTCACGCTCTGCCGGGACAACAAACTGCCGATCCTCGTCTTCGAGTTGCTCGCGGAGGGCAATATCGCGCGAGCGGTGAAGGGTGAGAAGATCGGCACCCTGGTGAGCAACCAGGGCACGAGAGGCTGACGTTCGGGATTCGACGGCCGCGCCCGGCCGCGCTCGGTGCCCGTCGGGTGACTCACCGTCGTACACGGGGTGGACAACCGCCTGCCGGTCGGACACCGTGCAGGAAACAGGGCCTATCCGCAGAGCTCATTCAAGGAAACCAGGAGCACGTGGTGATCGAAGAGACCCTCCTCGAAGCCGAGGAGAAGATGGAGAAGGCGGTCGTGGTCGCCAAGGAGGACTTCGCCGCGATCCGCACCGGACGTGCGCACCCGGCGATGTTCAACAAGATCGTGGCGGAGTACTACGGGACGATGACGCCGATCAATCAGCTGGCGTCGTTCTCCGTGCCGGAGGCCCGGATGGCCGTGGTGACCCCGTTCGACAAGAGCTCTCTGCGCAACATCGAGCAGGCGATCCGTGACTCCGACCTCGGCGTCAACCCGTCGAACGACGGAGTCATCATCCGGGTGACGTTCCCCGAGCTGACCGAGGAGCGCCGCAAGGAGTACATCAAGGTTGCCAAGGGCAAGGGCGAGGACGCGAAGATCGCGATCCGCAGCGTTCGCCGCAAGGCCAAGGAGACCATCGACAAGGCCATCAAGGACGGCGACGTCGGTGAGGACGAGGGCCGTCGCGCGGAGAAGGAACTCGACGACACCACCGCGAAGTACGTGACGCAGGTGGACGAGCTGCTCAAGCACAAGGAAGCCGAGCTGCTCGAAGTCTGATCCCGCGCTTCGTGGGAGGTCTGTCCGAGATCCGTCCGAGGTCCGATTTCTGAGGCTGCAATCTGTGAACGACTCATCCTGGGGAGCCCAGCCCCCCGGCGCCGGTTACCGGGGCCTCCCCGACCAGGGACACGCCCCGGGGGGCGCCGCGCGGCGCGGCGCGGGTGACGCTCTCGCGCACGAGGGCGGCGGTGTGTCGCAGACTCGGCGTATGCCCATCGTTTCCGACCCCGGAGAGCATGGCATCGGCCACGCCCGGTCCGGCCCAGGTGGTTCTCACGGCGCCGGCGGTTCCGGCGGTTCCGGTCGTCCTTCCGCCGGCTCGTCCGACGGTCCGTCCGCCGATCCCGGCCCCGCACCCCTGGGCGGCAAGAAGCGGGCAGGCCGTGACCTGCGTGCCGCCATAGGAGTCGGTGTCGGCCTGGGCGCGGTCATCCTCGCCTCACTCTTCATCTACAAGCCCGTCTTCCTCGGCGTGGTCGTCGTCGCGGTGGTCGTCGGTCTGTGGGAGCTCACCTCGCGGCTGACCGAGCGCAAGGAGATCCGGGCACCGCTGGTGCCGCTGGCCGTGGGCGGCGCCGCGATGGTGGTCGCGGGCTTCGTACGGGGTGCCGAGGGCGCCTGGGTCGCCATGGCGCTCACCGCGCTCGCGGTACTGGTCTGGCGGATGACGGAGTCACCGCACGACTATCTGCGGGACGTCACCGCGGCCGTCTTCGCCGCGTTCTACGTGCCGTTCCTGGCCACCTTCGTGGCGCTGATGCTCGCCGCCGACGACGGCTCGTGGCGGGTGCTGACCTTCCTGCTGCTGACGGTCGTCAGCGACACCGGCGCGTACGCGGTGGGCTGGCGCTTCGGCAAGCACAAGCTCGCCCCGCGCATCAGCCCCGCCAAGACCCGGGAGGGGCTCGCCGGCGCGGTCGCCTTCGCCATGGGAGCGGGGGCGCTGTGCATGCAGTTCCTGATCGATGACGGCAACTGGTGGCAGGGGCTGCTGCTGGGCCTCGCGGTCGCGGTCAGTGCCACGCTGGGCGATCTCGGCGAGTCCATGATGAAGCGCGACCTGGGCATCAAGGATATGGGCACGCTGCTGCCGGGCCACGGCGGCATCATGGACCGGCTGGACTCGCTGCTGCCGACCGCGCCGCTGGTCTGGCTGCTCTTCGTGATCTTCGTGGGTGCCGGCTGACGGGTGCCGCTGACGGGCGGCGGCCGCGGGGCGGCTGACCGCCGGAGGTGACCGGCGTCCCACGGCTCCGGCCTGGGGCGGCGCAATCGATCTGCGACACTGGGTTGGTTATGCCTAAGCCCGGAGAACTCACTTTCGTCGCGCCGCGCGGGGCCGCCCTGCCGCCGCGGCACCTCGCCGATCTCAGCCCTGCCGAGCGCCGCGCCGCCGTGGTCGAGGCGGGCGAGAAGCCCTTTCGCGCGAATCAGTTGTCGCGGCACTACTTCTCCCGGCTCGCGCACGAGCCGGACCAGTGGACGGACATCCCCGCGGGCGCACGGGAGAAGCTGGCGGCGCAGCTGCTGCCCGACCTGATGAGCGTGGTGCGGCACATCAGCTGTGACGACGACACCACCCGTAAGACCCTGTGGAAGCTGCACGACGGGACGCTCGTGGAGTCGGTCCTGATGCGCTATCCGGACCGGGTCACCATGTGCGTCAGTTCGCAGGCGGGCTGCGGCATGAACTGCCCCTTCTGCGCGACCGGCCAGGCGGGTCTGGACCGGAATCTGTCGGCTGCCGAGATCGTGCACCAGATCGTGGACGGCATCCGGGCGCTGCGTGACGGAGAGGTGCCCGGGGGGCCGGCACGGCTGTCCAACATCGTCTTCATGGGCATGGGGGAGCCGCTGGCCAACTACAAGCGCGTGGTCGGCGCGATCCGGCGGCTGACCGACCCCGAGCCGGACGGTCTCGGACTGTCGCAGCGCGGGATCACCGTCTCCACCGTGGGACTGGTCCCCGCGATGCTGCGCTTCGCGGACGAGGGCTTCACCTGCCGCCTGGCCGTCTCGCTGCACGCACCGGACGACGAGCTGCGCGACACCCTGGTGCCCGTCAACACCCGGTGGAAGGTGCGCGAGGTGCTGGACGCGGCGTGGGAGTACGCCGAGCGGTCCGGACGCCGCGTCTCCATCGAGTACGCCCTGATCAAGGACATCAACGACCAGGCGTGGCGCGCCGATCTGCTGGGCCGGCTGCTCAAGGGCAAGCGGGTGCACGTCAACCTCATCCCGCTCAATCCGACACCGGGCTCCAAGTGGACGGCGTCGCGGCCGGAGGACGAGGCGGCCTTCGTACGGGCGCTGGAGTCGCATGGCGTGCCGGTGACCGTGCGCGACACCAGGGGCCAGGAGATCGACGGCGCGTGCGGACAGCTGGCCGCGACCGAGCGCTGAGGTGAGCGCCGGCCCCGGCTGATAACCTGCCCGGTAGCGTTCATCGCAGGCATGTCAAAATATGTCACGGCGGTGAGTCCGCTGGACAGTCGACAACAACCGACAGGGGAGCGCGCAACAGCGCTGAGAGTGCGGCCGTCGTACGCAGGTATGTGCGGCCCGCAGACCCTCGAACCTCGCCCGGGTCATGCCGGGTAGGAAGTCGAAGAGCTATATGAACACGCACGTGCGGCACACAGCTGCCGTCCTCGCCGTCCTCATCCTCACCGGCTGCGGTGGTTCCGGCTCGGGCGGCGAAGAGGACAGCAAGACCGTCACCCTCGTCACGCACGACTCCTTCGCGGCATCGAAGTCCGTACTGAAGAAGTTCACCGCGGACACCGGCTACAAGGTCAAGGTGCTGCGCGGCGGTGACGCCGGCGCCGCCGTGAACCAGACGGTGCTCAACAAGGGCAATCCGCAGGGTGATGTCTTCTTCGGCGTCGACAACACCCTCCTCTCCCGCCCGCTCGGCGAGGGAGTCTTCACTCCCTACCGCGCCAAGGGCCTCGAACAGGTCCCGGGCGAGCTCCAGCTCGACAAGGGCAAGCACCGGGTCACGCCCGTCGACAGCGGTGAGATCTGCGTCAACTACGACCGGAGCTACTTCGCGAAGAAGAAGCTGGACCCGCCCAGGACGCTCGCCGATCTGGCACGGCCCGAGTACAAGAACCTCCTCGTCACGTCGAACGCCGCCACCTCCTCACCGGGCCTGGGCTTTCTGCTGGCCACCGTCGAGGAGTACGGCACGGGCTGGCAGGGCTACTGGAAGAAGCTGAAGGCCAACGGCGTCGAGGTCGTCGACGGCTGGGAGCAGGCGTACAACGACCGCTTCAGCGGTTCGCAGGGCGGCAAGGGCAAGGGTGACCGGCCCCTCGTCGTCTCCTATGCCTCCAGCCCGCCGGTCGAGGTGCTGGGCAGGAAGCCGCTCCCCGCACGGGCGCCGACCGGTATCGCGAAGGGGACCTGCTTCCAGCAGACCGAGTTCGCCGGGCTGCTGGAGGGCGCGAAGAACGCCGAGGGCGGCAAGGCGCTGCTGGACTTCATGCTCAGCAGGACGTTCCAGGAAGACATGCCGCTGCAGATGTTCGTCAACCCCGTCCGCAAGGACGCACGGCTGCCGGAGCTGTTCACGAAGTACGGGGAGAAGGCCGAGGACCCGGCCGCGATGGCCCCGGCGAAGATCGCCGAGCACCGCGAACAGTGGATCAAGTCGTGGACCTCGCTCGTCGTGAAGTAGCCCCTGCCGCGGACCGCCGCGAGGCGCGACGCGGCACCGCGGTGCGGCTCGCGCTGCTGGCGATGCCCGTCACCTTCTTCGCGGTCTTCTTCGCCCACCCCGTCGCCGCGATCGTCTCCCGCGGCCTGCGCCCGGCCGGGCAGTGGCAGTTCGGCCGGCTGGTGCAGGTCCTGACCGAGCCGGACGTACTGCACGTGCTGTGGTTCACCGGGTGGCAGGCCGCGGCATCGACAGGGTGCACGCTCGCCCTGGCGCTGCCGGGCGCCTACGTCTTCGCCCGCTTCGACTTCCCCGGCAGGCAACTGCTGCGCGCCCTCGTCACCGTCCCCTTCGTGCTGCCGACAGTGGTCGTGGGGTCGGCCTTCCTCGCACTGCTGGGGCGCGGCGGCGCGCTGGAAGAATGGTTCGGGCTGCGGCTGGACTCCAGCATCTGGGCGATCCTGCTCGCGCACGTCTTCATCAACTACGCGGTCGTCGTACGGACCGTCGGCGGACTGTGGTCCCAGCTCGACCCGCGGCAGGAGGAAGCCGCGCGGGTGCTCGGCGCGGGGCGCCTCGCCGCCTGGCGCCGCGTGACCCTGCCCGCGCTGGCTCCCTCCATCGCGGCCGCCGCCCTGATCATCTTCCTCTTCACCTTCACCTCCTTCGGCGTCATCCAGGTACTGGGCGGTCCGCGCTACGCCACCCTGGAGGTCGAGATCTACCGGCAGACCGCTGCCCTGCTCGACCTCCCGACCGCCGCGGTGCTCACGTTGCTGCAGTTCACCGCGGTGACGGCGCTGCTCGTCCTGCACGCGCGCACCGTACGCCGGCGGCGGTCCGCACTGCGCATGGTTCCGGCCGAACAGACCGCGAGACGCCCCCGTGGCCCCGGCCAGTGGGCGCTGCTGTGGTCCGTACTGGCGCTGGTCGGACTGCTGATAGTGGTGCCGCTCGCCGTACTCGTGGAGCGCTCGTTCAACGGCCCCCATGGGTACGGGCTCGTCTTCTACCGCGCCCTGGGCTCCGTCTCCGGCAGCGCCACCTTCACCGTCGCCCCGGTCGAGGCGATCGGCAACTCCCTCGGGTACGCGGCGGTCGCCACCCTGCTCGCACTGGTCATCGGGGGCCTCGCGGCGGCAGCGCTGGCCATCAGGGGCGGGCGAGGTGCCGGAGGGGCCGCCGCGCGGCTGGTGCGCGGCTTCGATGCGGTGCTGATGCTGCCGCTGGGCACCTCGGCCGTCACCGTGGGCTTCGGGTTCCTTATCGCGCTGGACGAACCGCCCCTGGACCTGCGTTCGTCCTGGATGCTCGTCCCGCTCGCCCAGTCGCTGGTCGGCGTCCCCTTCGTCATCCGCACGATGCTGCCCGTACTGAGCGCGGTCGACGGAGGACTGCGCGAGGCGGCGGCCGTCCTGGGCGCCTCACCGCTGCGGGTGTGGCGCGAGGTGGATTTTCCACTGGTACGCCGCGCACTGCTGGTCGCCGCCGGCTTCGCCTTCGCCGTCTCTCTCGGTGAGTTCGGGGCCACCGTGTTCATCGCCCGCCCGGACGCTCCCACCCTTCCCGTCGCCGTCGCCCGCTTCCTGGGACGCGCCGGTGAGCTCAACTACGGGCAGGCGATGGCGATGAGCACCGTCCTGATGCTGGTGTGCACGGCCACCCTGCTCGCCCTGGAACGCATACGCACGGACCGCTCGGGAGAGTTCTAGATGCTGCGACTGGACGGCGTGACCGTACGCTTCGGCACCCGCCTCGCCCTGGACGAGGTGGACCTGGAGGTTTCCGATCACGAGACGGTGTGCGTGCTGGGCCCGAGCGGAAGCGGGAAGTCGACACTGCTGCGCGCCATCGCCGGGCTCCAACGGCCCGACGCGGGCAGGGTCGTACTGTCCGGGCAGGACCAGACCGGGGTGCCCCCGCACCGGCGCGGGGTGGGCCTGATGTTCCAGGACCACCAGCTCTTCCCGCAGCGCGACGTCGGCGGGAACGTCGCCTTCGGTCTGCGCATGCGCCACACAGGACGGCGGCAGTCCGACGAACGCGTCGCCGAACTCCTCGGCCTGGTCGGCCTTCCCGGCGCACAGCGCCGTGCCGTCGCCGCCCTGTCCGGCGGTGAACAGCAGCGCGTCGCCCTCGCCCGCGCCCTCGCGCCGCAGCCTCGCCTGCTGATGCTGGACGAGCCGCTCGGCCAGCTCGACCGCGGGCTGCGCGAGCGGCTCGTCGTGGAACTGCGCGCCCTCTTCCACCGGTTGCGCACCACCGTGCTCGCCGTCACCCATGACCAGGGCGAGGCCTTCGTACTGGCGGACCGTGTCGTGGTGATGGACAAGGGGCGTATCGCTCAGGCGGGCACGCCGCTCGAGGTGTGGCAGCGGCCCGCCTCGGAGTTCGTCGCCCGCTTCCTCGGGTTCGACAACATCGTCGGCGCGACGGTTCACGGAGACGCGGCAGAGACTCCGTGGGGCAAGCTCCCCGTCCCCCGCGGCACGCCCACCGGTGGCTGCGTTCTCCTCGTACGGCCGACCGGCGTACGGCTGACGGCTCCCGAGGACGGGCTGCCGTGCACCGTCGAGGCGCGCACCTTCCGCGGTGGCGACGCGGCCGCCGTGACGCTGCTGCTCCAGCCGGAGAACGGCCCGCGCCTGGAGGCGTCGTGCGCGTTGCGCCAGGCACCTGAGGCGGGCACCACGGTGGGCGTCACCTTCGAGGCGGAAGAAGTCGTACGGCTCGGCCGCTGACGTCAGGCGGCGTCGTCGCGGGCAAGCCGTGCCAGCGTCCCGGGGACCTCCTCGACCGAGTCGACGAGCGCGACCCGGGACGCCATCGGCCGGTCGTGGGCCAGCGCCTGGAGCAGCGGCCAGCACGGCAGTGTGCGCGTCCAGTGCTCCTTGTCCACGAGTACCATCGGGGTCGGGGCGCCTCGTGACTGGTAGTAGTTCGGCGTCGCGTTGTCGAAGATCTCCTGTACGGTCCCAGCCGCCCCCGGAAGGAAGACCACGCCCGCGTTCGACCGGGCCAGCAGCCCGTCCTCGCGTACCGCGTTCACGAAGTACTTGGCGATGTCCTGGGCGAACGCGTTGGGCGGCTCGTGTCCGTAGAACCAGGTCGGAATACCCACCGAGGCACCTCCCCCCGGCCAGCCCTCCCGCACGGCGAAGGCCGCCCGCGCCCACTCGCCGACCGACTCCTCGAAGGACGGCGCCGTGGACAGCATCTCCAGCGCCTTGTCGAGCATGCCGTCTTCGAAGGGCTCCGCGTAGGCCCCCAGGTTCGCGGCCTCCATCGCACCCGGGCCGCCGCCTGTCGCGACGGTGTGGCCGGAGCGGGTCAGCGCGCGTCCCAGCCGTGCCGCTCCCGCGTACGCGTCGGTGCCGCGCGCCAGCTTGTGCCCGCCCATGACGCCCACCACCCGGGCGCCGACGAGGTGTTCGTCCAGCGCGTCGGAGATCGCGTCGTCGTGCACGGCCCGGAGCATCGAGGAGAAGACGTCACCGTCGCTCCTGGTCCGCTGGAGCCACGCGTACGAGCGGGCGTCAGGCGTCCGCTCGTACCCTTCGGCCAGGTCCGCGAAGAGCTCCTCGGGCCGGTAGAGCCGACCGCGGTAGGGATTGAACGGAAGTCGTGGCACGGGCGGGAAGACGAGGCCGCCGCCCTCCTGCACCCGTGCGACGGTTTCCGGTGCCATCGCACAGCCCAGGAAGACGGTGCCCTCGGTCTCCGCCGACTCCAGGACGTCCGTACGCTTCCGCAGGTCGACGGACTGCACCCGCCAGCCGCTGAGCGACCCCGTCGCCTCCATGACGTCGTCGAACTCGACGAGACTCTCTATCTCACGGTCAAGCATTCCGTCAGCGTACGTCGTGGGCGGCGGCCGGTCAGGATGTCAGCGGGAGCACGGCCAGTTCGCCCACCGCCCAGGTGAGCGAGCCCAGCACGACGAGCAGCACAACCACCCGCAGCGCGGCCGTTCCCCGTAGCAGGCGGCGGGGAGCACCGAGCCGGGTCAGGGCCTCCCTCGCGGGGGCGCGGGCCGCTCGCGATCCGGCTGCCGCGGTCAACGCGCTCGCTGTGACGCAGAACACCACCATCGCGGCACCCAGGACGGTCAGCGGGGTGAGTGCACGAGCGCCCTCCTCCGGCGCCCTGCTGTACAGCTCCGCCGCCGCCAGCCCGCCCGCCGCGACCGCGCACAGCACGCCCAGCGGCCGTCCGATGCGCCCGGCTTCCTGCTGCAGCCCCCGGCCCGACAGCAGCCGGACGGCACCTGGCCGGCCCGCGGCGAGCAACTGCCCGCACACTTGCGTGAGACCCGGCCCGGCCAGCACCAGGCCGAACGCCGCGAGCAGCCAGCCGCCCATCACGCCCGGTGCGCTGCTGGACAGGACGCCCGACAGGGACAGTGGCTTCGGCGACCTGCTGGCGTACGTCTCCAGCGCCAGGCCCGCGGCGATCAGCGCGGTCCCCCACGGCAGGGTGGCCGTCGCAGGCAGCGCACCGGACAGCGCACGGAATGACATCGCGTCAGGCTCGCCGCCCGCCCTGTCCAGTCGCCGCGACGCGGCGTGGACATCGCTTTCGCCACGAGCGCCGCCGGCTCCGCCGCCCACGGTCCCGCCGCTCCAGGCACCCGACGCCGCCAGCAGCGCGTACGGCCGGGTGGCGAGTGCGGCGGCACCCGCCGCGAAGAGAGGCAGTACGGACAGCAGCACCAGCATCGCCGGCACCGGGAGCGGCCGGTCGGCCGCGAGGAGATTCACGGCGGCACCGTCGAAGGGGAGGGTGGCCAACTGCCCGCGCAGGTGCAGATAGACCAGCAGCGCGACCGCGCTTCCCAGCAGGCAGGACAGTGCGGTCGACAGGGCGGCGAGCATCGGGATGCGGGCCGGACCCACCCCTGCCGCGTCCAGCGCGGAGCGCGACCGCGACCCCGGTTCCGTACGGGCGACCGATGCCGCGAACTGCACGGCCGCCGCGAGCGGTACGACGCACCACAGCAGCCGGAACATGGAGCCGCCCGACTGCTGGGGATGAGCCAGGGCGTGACTCAGCGCGGCCAGCAGCAGGAAGCCTACGACCGCGGTCGCGCCGGCCACCAGCAGGCGACGCAGCAGTGTGAGGGGACGACCACCACGGACTAGACGGAGAGCGAGCACGCGGCACCCTTGGAGTCGCTGCCGTCCGAACCGTCCGAGTCGTCGTCGCCGGCGCCGCCCGGGCCGTCGCCGCCGCCGTCCCCGTCGTCCTCGCCGCCGCCCCTGGCATCCCCCGGGCCGGTTGCGACGAGGCCGTTGAGGCGCCCGTCGACGAGAGTGAGGACGCGGTCGGCGAGCATGGTTCCCGCGGCGTCGGCGGCGTCGGCCTCGGTGGTGCCGTCGGTGGCGTGCGGGTCGGCCGGCGGCATGGTGGGCCGGCTCACCGCCGCATCGTGGGTGGTGAGTACCACCGTGATGTCGTGCGAACGCGCGGCGGTGGTGAGGGTGCGCAGCACCTGCGCCCGCTCCAGCTGGTGCAGCGGCGCGGTCGGCTCGTCGGCGAAGAGGATGGCAGGAGCGGGGGCGAGGGCGCGTGCGATGGCGACGCGCTGCCGCTCGGACTGGAGCAGGGCGGCGGGCCGCTTGCGTGCGCACTCCCCGACGTCCAGCCGGTCCAGCCACTCGCGGGCGGTCTTCCGGGCGGCCCGGTGACCGATGCCGCACAACAGCAGCGGCAGCGCGGCGTTCTCCCAGGCGGTCAGTTCGGGGACGAGCTGCGGCTCGCTGCCGACCCAGCCGAAACGGTCGCGGCGCAGCCGCTCGCGTGCGGCGCGGCCGAGCGTGTGCAGGGGCACACTGTTGAACCAGATCTCACCGTCGTGCGGCGTCAGTTGCCCGGAAAGACAGCTCAGCAGCGTCGTCTTGCCACTGCCGCGGGGCCCGGTGACGGAGACGATCTCACCCGCGCGGACGCCGAGTGAGACGCCTTGCAGGGCGGGTGACCCGCCGTACGAGTAGTGCAGTCCGCGTGCCCAGAGCACGTCGTTGTCCGGCGGTGCTGCCACTGAGGGCACCTCCACTCACCTCTGCTGCTGGGCCCTGCCGACCCCCGTCTCCTGCGGATGGGTGAACGAGGTCCGGGGGCATCGGTCACTGGCACCGTAAGGACAGAGGCGCCCGCAACCGGTGCCATCCGGCGGGGCACGGCGCAGATTCCACCGAACGGACTCTCGCAAGTGGCCGCGCCGCCCGGACCGTCACGCCGCTGAGGCTTCGGCGGACTGCCTAAGAGAGGTGTGTCGGGGCGAACATTCGCAGTACGGCGGGGAGGACGACGACCGAGGGCCCGGGCGAGGTGAGTGCCGCCGACAGGTCCGCGCGCAGCCGCTCGGGGGACGTGCGCACGGCGGGCACCCCGAAGGACTCCGCCAAGGCGACGAAGTCGGGCCGTGACAACTCCGTGCCGGTCGCTTCGCCGAAAGCGTCCGTCATGTACGAGCGCAGGATGCCGTAGCCGCCGTCGTCGACGATCAGCCAGGTCACCGGGAGGTCGTACTGTCGCGCGGTGGCCAGTTCGGCGATCGAGTACATCGCTCCGCCGTCGCCGGAGACGGCGAGCACCGGAGTGACGCGGCCCGGGTCCGCCGCGGCGGCGCCCAGCGCGGCGGGGAAACCGTAGCCGAGGCCGCCGGCGCCCTGGGCGGAGTGCATCGCTCCGGCACGCGGGTCGAAGGCGGACCAGGCCCAGTAGGCGAGGATCGTCATGTCCCAGAAGCTCGGTGATTCGTCGGGCAGTGCCTCGCGAACGGCGGCGAGCACGTCCTGCTCGAGCTTCAGTTCCTGACCGTCGATCCTCGTCCGCACCCGCTTCAGGAGCGCCGCGACCTCGTCCGCCGCGCCGCCCGGTTGCCGTGGGACGACCTCCGTGCAGAGCGCGTCGAGGGCGAGCCGGGCGTCGGCGTGGAGGGCGAGTGCCGGATGGTTGGCCGCCAGCTTGCCCAGGTCGGCCTCGATGTGGATGATCCGGCCGCGCGGAGCGAAGGTGTGGTAATTCGAGGAGAGTTCACCCAGCCCCGAGCCGACGACGAGGAGCACGTCGGCGTCGGCCAGGAACTCGGTGGTGTGCTGGTCCTCCAGCCAGGACCGCAGGGAGAGCCGGTGATCCCAGGGGAAGGCTCCCTTGCCGCCGAAGGTGGTGGCCACCGGGGCGTCCAGCCGTTCGGCCAGCGTGAGCAGTTGGGCCTGTGCCCCGGCCCGTACGACACCCCCGCCCGCCAGCACGGCGGGGCGCTTCGCCGCGTTCAGCAGCGCGGCGGCCTCGGCGGTCAGTTCGGGTCGCGGGGGAAGCGGACGCGGCACCGTGGCCGGTGAACCGGCCAGCGACTCCGGCGGTGGCGCGTCCGCGGGGGCGAGCAGCACGTCCTGCGGTATCTCCACCCAGACAGGGCCGTGGGGAGCCTCCAGGGCGCTCGACCAGGCGGCGGCCAGCGCCGACGGTATCTGCGCGGCCGAGCGCACCGTGTGCACCGATTTCACGACGTCACGGAAGGACGCTTGCTGGTCGCGGAGTTCGTGGAGATAGCCCTTGCGGGCGCCACCGAGGCCGGCGGTGGGCACCTGGCTGCTGATGCCCAGCACGGGCGCCGAGGCCGCCGCCGACTCCTGCAGCGCGGCGAGCGACATCAGGGCGCCCGGGCCGGTGGACACCAGCAGCGGAGTGACGCCACCGGTCAGCCGTCCGTACGCGTCGGCGGCGAAGCCCGCGTTGTTCTCCACCCGTAGTCCCACGTAGGAGAGCGTGGACCGGCGCAAGGCGTCGAACACTCCCAGCGCGTGCTGTCCCGGCAGTCCGAAGACGGTGGTGGCGCCGAGCGCGGTCAGGGACTCGGCGACGAGATCGCCGCCGGTGCGGACTTCGGGGGTCATGCTGTGG
>NZ_JBOHCV010000326.1:0-8838 GCF_050698815.1 Streptomyces sp. | reverse complement strand
CCCGTACACCAGTGGCGTACGGGGGCGGCGCGGGATGCCTCGAGGGGCGGCAGCCTCGGCGGTTCAGCCCTTACGGGTCTTGACCTCTTCGGTCAGCTGCGGGACGACCTCGAAGAGGTCGCCGACGACGCCGTAGTCGACCAGGTCGAAGATCGGGGCCTCGGCGTCCTTGTTGATGGCCACGATCGTCTTCGAGGTCTGCATGCCGGCCCGGTGCTGGATCGCGCCGGAGATGCCGGTGGCGACGTACAGCTGCGGGGAGACCGACTTGCCGGTCTGGCCGACCTGGTTGGAGTGCGGGTACCAGCCGGCGTCCACGGCGGCACGGGAGGCGCCGACGGCCGCACCGAGCGAGTCCGCGAGGCCCTCGATGATGTGGAAGTTCTCGGCGCCGTTGACGCCGCGGCCGCCGGAGACGACGATCGCGGCCTCGGTCAGCTCGGGCCGGCCGGTCGACTCGCGGGGGGTGCGGGAGACGACCTTGGTGCCGGTCGACTTCTCACCGAACGTGACAGCCAGCTGCTCCACGGTGCCGGCGGCCGGGGCGGCCTCCGGAGCGGTGGAGTTGGGCTTCACGGTGATGACCGGAGTGCCCTTGGTGATACGGGACTTGGTGGTGAAGGCGGCGGCGAAGACCGACTGGGTGGCCACCGGGCCCTCGGCGCCGGCCTCCAGGTCGACGGCGTCGGTGATGATGCCGGAGCCGGTACGCACCGCGAGGCGGGCGGCGATCTCCTTGCCCTCCGCGGAGGAGGGGACGAGCACGGCGGCCGGCGAGACGGCGTCGTAGGCGGCCTGCAGGGCGTCCACCTTCGGCACGACGAGGTAGTCGGCGAACTCGGGCGCGTCGGCGGCCAGCACCTTCACCGCGCCGTATTCGCCAAGGGTCTTGGCCGCTTCATCGGCGCCCGCACCGAGGTGCACGGCGACCGGGTCGCCGATGCGGCGGGCCAGTGTCAGCAGTTCGAGGGTCGGCTTGCGGACGGCACCGTCCACGTGGTCGACGTAGACAAGGACTTCAGCCATGGGATTGCTCCTGCGGGAAGGTGGGGCGGCGGTACGGGCCTGCGTACGGGCGGGCGCTGTTTCGGAGGGGCCGGCTCAGATGAACTTCTGGCCCGCCAAGTACTCGGCGAGCTGCTTGCCGCCCTCGCCCTCGTCCTTGACGACGGTGCCCGCGGTGCGCGCGGGGCGCGGCGTGGCGTCCTCGACCTTGGTCCACGCGCCGCCCAGACCGACCTCTTCCGCCTCGATGTCCAGGTCGTCCAGGTCCAGGGACTCCACCGGCTTCTTCTTGGCCGCCATGATGCCCTTGAAGGACGGGTAACGGGCCTCGCCCGACTGGTCGGTGACCGAGACGACGGCAGGCAGTGCGGCCTGAAGCTGCTCGGTCGCGGTGTCGCCGTCGCGCCGCCCGGTGATCTTGCCGTCGGCGAGGGCGACCTCGGACAGGAGCGTCACCTGCGGCACGCCGAGCCGCTCGGCGAGCATCGCGGGGAGCACGCCCATGGTGCCGTCGGTCGAGGCCATGCCGCAGACGACCAGGTCGTAGCCGGTCTTCTCGATGGCCTTGGCGAGCACCGCCGAGGTGCCCAGCACGTCGGTGCCGTGCAGATCGTCGTCCTCCACGTGCACGGCCTTGTCGGCGCCCATGGACAGCGCCTTGCGCAGCGCGTCCTTGGCATCCTCGGGGCCGACGGTGAGCACGGTGATCTCGGTGTCCTCGGGGGCACCGGCGTCCTTGCCGATCTGCAGGGCCTGCTCCACCGCGTACTCGTCGAGCTCCGAGAGCAGACCGTCGACCGAGTCGCGGTCGGTGGTCAGGTCCGCCGCGAAGTGCCGGTCGCCGGTGGCGTCGGGCACGTACTTCACACAGACAACGATCCTCAGGCTCACGTCGGCTCTCCTACTGCTTGTCCTACGGTTCCGGTCCGTCGCCGGACCGGCTCTCCGTCCACAATATTACTCGTCAGTACACACAGCGCGTACCCGCTTCTCAAGGCCCGGAACTGTGACCTTGCCAACGTGGCGCACGCGGGATCCGGGCCCAACTCAATCACGCCGCACCGACGGCGGCGATGACATGGGCCTTGCGGGGCTGCCCGTACGCACGGCGCACGACACGGCCGCCGGCGTCCAGTACGAGGACGGCGGGAGTGCTCAGGATGCCCAGTTCACGTACGAGCGCGAGCCGCTCCTCCGCGTCGATCTCGACGTAGGTGACGCCGGCGATCATCTCGCTGACCTCCCGCAGGGTGCGCCGGGTGGCTCGGCACGGCTGGCAGAACGCGCTGGAGAACTGCACCAGCGTCGCCAGGTCGCCCAGCCGCTCGAGTCCGACCGACCCGGCGTCCAGCCGTGCGCCGGCCCCGCCCGCCCGCGTCCGCTCCCGCACCGTGCTCTCTCCCGTCACGCTGGTCCCCGGTGTCCCGGTTGTGCCTATCTCCGGCACGCGGTGTCCAGCATGCCTCGCGGGCCGGGCGTTCCGCTGCCTTCCAGGGCGGTGACGAGGATCTCCCGCCCGTGCGGGCCGTGGGGTAGCCATCAGCGGGCTCATCGGGAACCATCTGCGCCAGACCGAAGTTACGCGTCCGTAGGTCCAGGGCACCTGGAGCACTCCCCAGGGCACCGAACACGAAGGGTCCCCCGTCAATGGCAGAGCTCGTCTACCCACCGGTGATCGGTACCGCGCGCGCCTGGTTCAAAGCGCTCGACCTGCGCTTCGACATCCAGGGCACCGAGCACATCCCGGCCCGTGGCGGCGCCGTTCTGGTCAGCAACCACATCAGCTACCTCGACTTCATATTCACCGGCCTCACCGCCCTGCCGGCGAAGCGGCTGGTCCGATTCATGGCCAAGGACGCCGTCTTCCGGCACAAGGTCTCGGGCCCGCTGATGCGCGCCATGAAGCACATCCCGGTGGACCGCTCCCAAGGCGAGCACGCCTACAAGCACGCGCTCGAGGCGCTGCGTTCCGGGGAGATCATCGGTGTCTTCCCCGAGGCGACCATCTCCCGCTCCTTCACCCTCAAGGACTTCAAGTCGGGCGCCGCCCGGCTGGCCCAGGAGGCGCGGGTGCCGATGGTGCCCATGGCCCTGTGGGGCACGCAGCGGCTGTGGACCAAGGGCCGCAAGCGGGACTTCGGACGCAACCACTTCCCGATCAGCATCCGGGTCGGCGAGCCGATGCACGCGGCCCCGGAGGAGTCGGCGACCGGCCTGACGGCGCGGCTGCGCCAAGGCGTCCACGAACTGCTGGAGGCCGCACAGGGCGCCTACCCCGCCAAACCCGCCGGGCCGCACGACTCCTGGTGGCTGCCCACCCACCTGGGCGGCACGGCCCCGACCCCGGCGGAGGCGCGGGCGCTGTAGGGGCAGGGCCCGTCAGCGGCTCATCTCCTCGCGCAGCGCAGCCACGAAGCCGTCGACGTCCTCCTCGGTCGTGTCGAAGGAGCACATCCAGCGCACGTCACCGGCCGCCTCGTCCCAGAAGTAGAAGCGGTAACGCTTCTGCAGGCGCTCACCGACGTCGTGCGGAAGGCGGGCGAAGACGGCGTTGGCCTGGACGGGGTGGATGATCCCGACGCCGTCGACGGTCTTCACGCCCTCGGCCAGGCGCTGTGCCATGGCGTTGGAGTGGCGGGCGTTGCGCAGCCACAGATCGCCGCCGAGCAGGGCGTCCCATTGCGCGGAGATGAAGCGCATCTTGGAGGCGAGCTGCATGGAGAGCTTGCGCAGGTGTTTCATCGCGCGGACCGCTCCGGGATCGAGGACGACGACCGCCTCGCCGAAGATCATCCCGTTCTTGGTGCCGCCGAGCGAGAGGACGTCCACGCCCGCGGCGTTGGTGAAGGCGCGCATGGGCACGTCGAGGGCAGCCGCCGCGTTCGCGATCCGGGCGCCGTCGAGGTGCACCTTCATGCCGCGCTCGTGGGCATGGTCGCAGATCGCCCGGATCTCCTCCACGGTGTAGACCGTGCCCAGTTCGGTGTTCTGGGTGATCGAGACGACCTGCGGCATCGCCCGGTGCTCGTCCTCCCAGCCGTGCGCCTCGCGGTCGATGAGCTCCGGCGTGAGCTTGCCGTCCTCGGTGGGCACGGTCAGCAGCTTCAGGCCTCCGACGCGTTCGGGGGCGCCGCACTCGTCCACGTTGATGTGTGCGGACTCGGCGCATATGACGGCTCCCCAGCGGTCGGTGAGCGCCTGGAGCGCGACGACGTTCGCGCCCGTGCCGTTGAAGACCGGGAAGGCCTCGGCACGGGCACCGAAGTGGCTGCGGATGATCTGCTGGAGGTGGGCGGTGTAGTCGTCGCCGCCGTAGGCGGGCTGGTGGCCGCCGTTGGCGAGGGCGAGCGCGGCGAGGATCTCGGGGTGGGCGCCCGCGTAGTTGTCGCTGGCGAATCCGCGCACTTCCGGGTCGTGGCGGCGCCTGGCGTCGGTGGTCACGGCTTCGGAGTCAGCCACAGGCGGTTTCCGTTCACTTCCTCGGTCGGCGTGCTCCAGGTCCCGGCGATGGCGTCGGCCAGATCCTTGACGTCGGTGAACCCGGCGAACTTCGCCTGTGGGCGGTCGGCCCGCATCTGGTCGTTCACCAGTGCCTTGACGACCAGGATGGCAGCCGCCGCAGGCGGGCCCGCATCGCCCCCGGCCTTGCGGAAGGCGTCGCCCAGCGCCAGTGTCCACGCCTCGGCCGCGGCCTTGGACGCGGCGTAGGCGGCATTGCCCGCCGTCGGCTTGCTCGCGCCGGCGGCGCTGATCAGCAGATAGCGCCCGTTGCCGCTGCGCAGCAGCGGGGCCTCGAAGGCGAGGGAGGTGTGCTGCACCGTGCGGACGAGCAGGTTGTGCAGCACATCCCAGTCGGCGAGGTCGGTCTCGGCGAAGGTGGCCGAGCCCCGCCAGCCTCCCACGAGGTGCACGAGGCCGTGCACGTGCCCGAATTCCTTCTCGGTACGGGCGGCCCACTCACGGGTGGCCGCCAGATCGAGCAGGTCGACGGTGTCGCCGGTGACGGTCGCGCCGCCGTGCGCGAAGCGGGCGCCGTCCACGGCGTGCGCGAGGCGCTCGGCGTCCGCGTCGGCCGCCACGACAGTGGCCCCCTCCTCGGCGAGACGCAGCAGCGTGGCCGAGCCTGCCGGTCCCGCCGCGCCGGCGACGGCGATGACGGCCCCCTCGAGGCTGCCCTTGCCGTTGCCCTGGTATCCACGTGCCGTCGTCGTATTGGTCATGCGTCCAGCCTCCTGGTCCTCAGCACCCCGACCTGTCTCCCGCCCCCGGCCGCCCGGCCGCTCAGGCGGCGGCGAGCGCGGGGGTCTGCGCGGTGATGCCCTTGGTCGATGCGATCACGGAACGGAGCTTCTTCGCGAGTGCCTCGTAGAACATGCTCAGCGGAAACTCGTCCGGCAGCACCTCGTCCACGAGTTTGCGCGGCGGCAGGCTCAGGTCCAGCGCGTCGGGGCCCTTGGCCCATGTCGATCCGGGGTGCGGGGAGAGATACGCGGCGACCAGCTCGTACGCCTTGAACCAGTGCACGAGCTTGGGGCGGTCGATGCCCGCGCGGTAGAGGGTCTCGATCTCCTCGCGGAGCCGCATGGTCACCTCACGGGCGAGGTCCCAGTCGATGGCGAGCTTGTTGTCCCGCCAGCGCAGCGCGTCGTGCTGGTGGAGGTAGGCGAAGAGCAACTGGCCGCCGAGGCCGTCGTAGTTGCGGTTGCGCTCGCCGGTGACCGGGAAGCGGAAGAGGCGGTCCAGCAGCACCGCGAACTGCACGTCCCGGCCCTGCGGGTAGCCGTCGGCCGCCAGCCGTACGCCCTCGTGGAAGGCGGTGAGGTCGCAGCGCAGCTCCTCCAGTCCGTACATCCAGAACGGCTGCCGCTGCTTGATCATGAAGGGGTCGAAGGGGAGATCGCCGTGGCTGTGGGTGCGGTCGTGGACCATGTCCCACAGCACGAAAGTCTGCTGGCAGCGCTCCTGGTCGGTGACCAGACCGTGAGCCTCCTCGGGAAGTTCGAGGCTGGTGACGTCGCAGGCGGCGTCGACGACGCGGCGGAACCGGGCGGCCTCGCGATCGCAGAAGATGCCGCCCCAGGAGAAGCGCGGAGGTGCCTCGCGTACGGCCACCGTCTCCGGGAAGAGCACGGCGGAGTTGGTGTCGTAGCCGGAGGTGAAGTCCTCGAAGGTGATGCCGCAGAAGAGCGGGTTGTCGTAGCGGGTACGCTCCAGCTCGGCCAGCCAGTCGGGCCAGACCATGCGCAGAACGACGGCTTCCAGATTGCGGTCGGGGTTGCCGTTTTGGGTGTACATGGGGAAGACCACGAGGTGCTGCAGGCCGTCCTCCCGGCTCTGGGCGGGCTGGAAGGCGAGCAGGGAGTCGAGGAAGTCGGGGACGCCGAAGCCGTCCGCCGCCCAGCGGCGCAGGTCGGCGACGAGCGCCTCGTGGTACGCGGCGTCGTGCGGCAGCGACGGGGTCAGCTCCCGCACGGCGGCACAGACCCGCTCCAGCTCGGCCTCGACCGCCGAGCGAGCGGGAGCTTCCGGTGCCTCGAAGTCGACGGAGCCGTCCTTGGACTGCGCCGGACGGATGGCTTCCACCGCGCCCTTCAGTGCTGCCCACGCCGGATGTTCGACCACGCGCTCGGCGGACGTAATCCCGCCCTCCACGGCCTTGGACGAAAGCATTTCCGTCATGACTACCCCTCCACAGAAGAACCTGGCGCTCTTAACGGTATCCGTACGGGGTCGACCGCTCAAGCGGAAGTGGCCGGAAATCATCCGTCAGACCCCCCACATCCACCGTGGATCTTCCTGTCACAGGCACCCACGACGACGACTTTGCCCAGTCCTGCCATGGCTTCGGTGGCGTCCGGGCGGGCGGCGGCGTCCCTCTCGCGGCCCGCCGTTAGTCTGTGCGTCGCGTACGTCACTCCGTACGCCGTCACCGCAGGAAAGCGAGAGCGCGCCGTGTCACTCCTCACCGTCGGTCACCGCGGTGTGATGGGCATCGAGCCCGAGAACACCCTCCGGTCCTTCGTCCGCGCCGACCGCGAAGGGTTCGACGTCATCGAACTGGACCTGCACCTCAGCAAGGACGGGGAGCTGGTGGTGATGCACGACGCCGACGTCTCCCGTACCACGGACGGCTCGGGCGCCATCGGCGAATTCACCCTCGCCGAGCTGCGCGAGCTGGACGCCGGGAAGGGGGAGCGCGTCCCCGTCTTCGAAGAGGTCGTGAAGGCGGTACAGGCGCCGCTGCAGGCCGAGATCAAGGACCGCGCCGCCGCCCGGGTCCTGGTCGGAGTGATCAATGAGCTGGGGCTGCACGACCGCGTCACCGTCATCTCCTTCCACGACGAGGCGCTGCGCGAGGTCCGCGCACAGCTGCCCGGGATGCCGCTCGTGCTCGTCACCGGCAAGTCCACGCCGACCGCTCCGGAGCGGGCCCGCGAGCTGGGCGCCGTGATGGTCTCGTGCGAACTGCGGTGGCTGGAAGCGGACACCGTGGCGCGCTGCCACGCCGAGGGGATCAAGGTCATCAGCTGGACGGTGAACACCGACGAGGACCTGGCCCGGGTCCGCGAACTCGGGCTCGACGGCGTGGTGACCGACCTGCCGGAGATCAGGCTGGCGGTCAGCCGAGCGGCTTGACCAGCAGCTCGAAGGCGAGGTCGGTGCGCTGGGGGATGCCGAAGCGCTCGTCGCCGTAGGGGAAGGGGCTGAGCTCGCCGGTACGAGCGTAGCCGCGTCGCTCGTACCAGGCGATCAGGTCCTCCCGCTGCCGGATCACCGTCATCTGCATCTCCCGCGCCCCCCACTCGGCCCGCACCGTCCGCTCCGCCTGAGCCAGCACGGCCCTGCCCAGGCCGGCGCCCTGCAGTTCGGGGCGGACGGCGAACATGCCGAAGTAGGCGTGCTCACCGCGGTGTTCCAGCTGGCAGCAGGCCACCAGCTCGCCCGCCCGCTCGACGGCTAGCAGGATGCTGTCGGGCGCCGTGACGACGGCGGCGATGCCCTCGGGGTCGGTGCGCTGCCCTTCCAGAAGGTGGGCCTCGGTGGTCCAGCCCGCCCGGCTGGCCTCTCCGCGGTACGCGGACTCCACCAGCGCCACCAGCGCCGGGATGTCCTCCTCGGCCGCTATTCGGAAGGTCGGTTCGCCGGTCTCCTGCACGTTCTCCATGGTGAGCGACCCTAATACGGGACCGCCTCCATGGTGAGCGACCCTGATACGGGACCGCGCGAACTAGAGTCGGACGGCATGGTGCACGTACTGAGCAGCAGGATGCTGCTGCGGCCCACCGACCCCGAGCGCAGTCGCGCGTTCTACGGACAGGCGCTGGGCCTCTCGGTCCACCGCGAGTTCGGGACCGGGCCCGAGCGCGGCACGGTCTACTTCCTGGGCGGCGGCTTCCTCGAGGTCTCCGGCCGGTCCGGGACACCGCCCGCACCGGGGCTGCGGCTGTGGCTGCAGGTGCCGGACGCCGAGGACGCGCACCGCGAACTGACGGCCGCCGGCGTCGAGATCCTGCGGCCTCCCGTGCGGGAGCCGTGGGGGCTGGTCGAGATGTGGACCGCTGATCCGGACGGTGTGCGGATCTGCGTCGTCGAGGTCCCCGAGGATCACCCGATGCGCTACCGGCCGGGCATCTGAGCAGTTCGAGCGCTCCCCCGCTGCGCCCGTGCGCCCCCGTGTGCGAGTGCCGGCCGGGCAGCCTCCCGGCGGGGACCGCTCCCCGGCGGGGCGGCGAGAGCGGGGAGGTCGGTGATGCACGGCTCGGCGACGGTCGGATGGCTGCTGGCGGCGCTCTGCGCACTCACCGCGACCGCCTGCCTGCTGCGGGCCCGGGG
>NZ_JBOHCV010000325.1:0-2444 GCF_050698815.1 Streptomyces sp. | reverse complement strand
GGTCCGCATCGCCGTGCTGGCGGACAGCGCCGAGGAGCTGACCGGGCTGCTGCACCGGGCCGCCGAGGGCGAACACGACCCGGCGGCAGGCATCTTCGCCGCGGACGGCACCGAGGCCGAGCCCGGGGCTGCGTCCGGTGCTGGGGACGGTGCGGCGGACGGAGGACTGGCGTTCCTCTTCCCCGGACAGGGCAGCCAGCGGCCCGGCATGCTTGCGGATCTCTTCGTCGCCTTCCCCGAGCTGCAGCGCTATCTGCAGCTCGGCTCGCGCTGGGCGGACGCGCTCTATCCGCCGGCCGCCTTCGACGAGGCCACCAGCGCCCGCCAGCTGGCCCGCATCACCGACACCGCCGTCGCCCAGCCCGCTCTCGGCGTCGTCGAACTCGCTGCGGCGGACCTGCTCGGCGTGGTGGGGGTACGCCCGGACATGCTCGCCGGCCACAGCTACGGCGAACTGGTCGCGCTCGGCGTCGCCGGCTCACTGGCGCCGCAGGACGTGCTCACCGCGAGCGCGGCCCGCGCCGAGGCGATCCTCGCCCAGGTGGAAGACGGGGACCGGAACAGGGACGCCGGCGCGATGGCGGCCGTCACCGCCGGACCCGACCGGGTCGACGAGGTGCTGGCCCTGGCCGGCCTGGACGGCGAGGTCGTCACCGCCAACCGCAACTCGCCGCGGCAGACCGTGATCTCCGGGCCTTCGGAGGCGGTGGCCAAGGCGGTCGGTCATCTGCGGGACGCGGGCTGCCCGGCCAAGCCCCTCCAGGTTGCCTGTGCCTTCCACAGCCCGCTGGTGGCCGGTGCGGGCGAGGCGTTCGTCGACATGCTGCGTGAGGTGCCCGTGCACGCGCCCGCCGTCCAGGTCTGGGCCAACAGCACGGCCGAGCCGTACGCCGCCGACCCCGAAGCGGTCCGCGCCGGACTCGCGCGGCAGATCGGCTCACCGGTCCGGTTCGCCGACCAGATCGAAGCCATGTACGCCGCCGGTGCCCGGGTCTTCACCGAGGTGGGACCCGGCCGGGTGCTGACCCGGCTGGTCTCCGCCGTGCTCGGTGACCGCCCGCACCGCGTCATCACGCTCGACGGCGGCCGGCGCGGCGGACTGTACGGGTTCCTCGCCGCTGTCGCCCAACTCGCCGTCGCCGGTGCCGACGTGCGTACCGGAAAGCTCTTCCAGGGGCGGGACGCCGTCGACCCGGAGACCGCCGTCGCCGCCAAGCCGGCCGGCTGGACCGTGGACGGTCAGCTCGTCCGCCTCGCCGACGGCACCATCCCGCCCAACGCCCTCCGACCCGCCCGCCCTGTCACGGAGTTGATCGTGCCGGAAACCCCCGCCCAGGACGGCGTCCCGCTGTCCGGTCCGGACGCTCTCATCGCTGAATTCCTGCGTACCAGCAGGGAGATGGTCACGGCGCAGCGAGATGTGCTGCTGCGCTATCTGGGAGCCACCGAACTGCCCCCCACGCCTGCCGGAACCCTCGCACCGCAGGCCGCCCCCTCGCCGGTCATGCTGCCGGCCGCGGTGCCGGCCCCGCTGTCCGCGCCACTGCCTGCCGCGCTGCCTGACGCGGTGCCGGTTGGCGTTGCGGCGGGTCCGGTGCTGGATGCCGATGCGGTGCTGGGGTCGGTGCTGGCGGTGGTGGCGGAGCGTACGGGTTATCCGGTGGACATGATCGAGCCGGGCTTGGATCTGGAGGCGGATCTGAGTGTGGATTCGATCAAGCGGGCTGAGATCGCTGGTGAGTTGGCGGTCCGGTTGGGGTTGCCGGTGGGTGGGGACGCGGATGTGGAGGAGCTGAGTACGGCGCGTACGGCGGCCGGCATCACCGAGCTGCTCGTCTCCCGGCTCAGCCCCACCACCGAGGCCGCCCCCGCACCGCCCGCCGGACAAGGCCACCCCGAAGCCGGCGGCCCCGAGGCCGTCGTCGTGGCCCCGCAGCGCCTGGAGTTCACCGAGAGCGAGCTGCCGCCCGTCACCACCGCCCTCACGGAGGGCAGCACCGTCTCGGTGCTCGGCGGCGGCGAGCTGGCCCCGCTCGTGGCCGAACGGCTGCGTGCGGCCGGTGCGCATCCGGCGGTCGTGCCCGACGGGCAGCTCCCGGAACGGACCGGCGACACCGTCCTGTTCCTGCACGCACTCGACGCGCCGGACTCGCCGCTGCCGGAGTTCTTCCCGCTCTACAAGACGGTGCTGGCGGCCGGGCCGCGGCGACTGCTCGCCGTCGAGCGCCGGGGCCTGGGAGCGGCCACCGGGCTGCGCGGCTTCTTCCGTAGCGTCGCCCGTGAGTACGAGAACCTCACCGCGACGCTCCTCGAAGTCGGCCCGGACGACGGCCCGGACGCGGTGGCCGCGGCCCTCGTCGCCGAACTCGGCGCCACCGAAGGCGAACCGGTCGTGCTGGCCGACGGCGGCCGCCGCCGGGCGCTGCGGCTGACCCGCACCGACC
>NZ_JBOHCV010000324.1:0-11078 GCF_050698815.1 Streptomyces sp. | reverse complement strand
GCCGTGGACGAGGTGGCCTGCGCGGTGGCCGGTGTGGGTGCGGCGGTCGGCGGCAGCGGGCCGGGGCCCGGGTGCGGCGTGCCGTAGGAGGGCTGCTCACTCATGCGCTGCCTCCCGCGAACGGCGGGAGCACCTCGACGGTGCCGCCTTCGCTCAGCCGCACCGTCTCGTGCGCGCGCTTGCCGACCGGGTCGCCGTCCACGAGGTAGGAGGAGCGGCTCAGCACGCGCGCGAAGTCCGCCCGCGCGGTGTGCCGTGCCCGGGCGCCGTCGAGCGCGTCGGCCAGGGTCATGGCCTCGTACCGCTCCTCGGCGATCCCGGCGGCGGATTTGGCCGCCGCCCAATAACGGATCGTGCCACTCGCCATCGTGGGTCCCGTCCCTCTCAGCCGTCTGTGGTGCGCGCCCCATCATGCCGGGCCGCGGCGGCGGCCGCGGTCGCGGTGGCGGAACGAGCGCGGGTCCACGCACCGATCCGGCGCAGGAGCGGGGGCGCGGCGGCGTTCTCGGCGTGGCCGAAACCGGGCACGATCCACAGCTCGGTGCGGTCGGGATCGGCAGCCGCGGCGAGGGAGCGCGGATGGTCGAGAGGGAAGTACGGATCCTGGTCGCCGTGCACGACGAGGAACGGGGTCGGCGACAGCACCGGGGCGGCGGCGACCGGAGAGAGCGGAACGGGATCCCAGTCGCGGTGATGAACGCGGGTGCGCAGCCCGAACCGCGACACGATCCGGCCCACCGGCCGCTGGATCACCCAGTGCAGCCGCCGCATGGGTGCGGTGCCGCGGTAGTACCAGCGTGCGGGTGCGCTGACGGCGACGACGGCGTCGGCGTGCGCGCTGTGCGCGGTCCGGTCGGTCCGGTGGGTCTGCCCGGTCTGGTCGGCGGTGTGAAGCGGGGGCGCCGTGTGCGGTTGTGCGCCTGTGCGCCTCTCATGCGCCGCCGTGTGCTCTGCGTCGCCGGTTCCACGGCCGTCCGGGCGGTAGAGAGCGCCGTGCCGGACGACCACCGAGCCGCCCATCGAGAACCCGACAGTCGTCACGTGCGCGTGACCCAGGGAGCGGGCCCAGCGGACCGCGGCGGCGAGGTCGAGGACCTCGCGGTCGCCGACCGTGGAGTGTCCGCCGGAGCCGCCGTGCCCGCGGAAGGAGAAGGTGATCACGGCTCCGTACTGCGCGAACACCTGGGCGGCGCGGCGCAGCGCCGGGCGGTCCGCGGCCCCGCTGAAGCCGTGCGCGAGCACGATCGCGCCGGGGTCGTCCGCACCCGGTCCGGTGGGGTCGGGGCCCGCGTACCGGTCGTACGCCGCCTCGATCCGCACGCCGTCCGTGGCCCGCAGCGTCGCCCGGCGGTCCGGACGCCCTTCCCCACCCGGCGACCGGCTCCGCCCACCCGCTGTGCCGTCGGCGGCACCGGAGCGAGCGAACTCACACCGCGCTTCGTCACTCATGTCGGCTATTCTGCTTCCAGTGAAGGATCCGGGCAGCGCCGCCCCCGGGTCCTTTTGTGCTTTCCAGGAGGCGCAGCGTGCTTTCCAGGAGGCACAGCGTGCCTCCGGGAGCGCACCCGTACGAAGCAGTGCCCGTGCCGTACCGACGTCCTCACCGGACTGAGGAAGGACTCAGACGTGAGCTCGCTACTTCTGCTGACGAACGCCCTCCAGCCCTCCGCCGAAGTCCTGCCCGCCCTCGGACTGCTGCTGCACAACGTGCGGGTGGCCCCCGCCGAGGGTCCGGCGCTGGTGGACACCCCGGGTGCGGACGTGATCCTCGTCGACGGCCGTCGTGACCTGCCGCAGGTGCGCTCCCTGTGCCAGCTGCTGCGCTCGACCGGCCCCGGCTGTCCGCTGGTGCTGATCGTGACCGAGGGCGGGCTCGCGGCCGTCACCGCCGAATGGGGTGTCGACGACGTGCTGCTCGACACCGCGGGCCCGGCGGAGGTCGAGGCGCGGCTGCGGCTGGCGACCGGCCGGCAGCAGATCGGTACGGACGACAGCCCGATGGAGATCCGCAACGGCGACCTGTCGGTCGACGAGGCCACCTACAGCGCGAAGCTGAAGGGGCGGGCGCTGGACCTGACCTTCAAGGAGTTCGAACTGCTGAAGTATCTGGCGCAGCACCCCGGGCGGGTCTTCACCCGCGCCCAGCTGCTCCAGGAGGTGTGGGGCTACGACTACTTCGGCGGCACCCGGACCGTGGACGTGCACGTACGGCGGCTGCGGGCGAAGCTCGGCCCCGAATACGAGTCGCTGATCGGCACCGTGCGGAACGTCGGCTACCGCTTCGTCTCGCCGGACAAGGGCGAGAAGTCGGCCGAGGAGAAGAAGGCGAAGGCCGACGCCCGCGCGATCACGGACGCGGCCACCCGCGTCGCCCGCGAGGCGGCGGCCGGGGAGCCCGCCGACCGGGCGGCCGAAGGCACCGTCCGGGGCGCCCGGCCCAGCCCTTCCTGACGCCCGTCACCAGCGCGCGCAGGACTTCCGGTTCGGGTGGCCGCCCGCCAATGGGGTGAACACTCTTCCCGCGTAGACTGCGCGCGTGGCCAGGGTGACGAGGGACGATGTGGCAAGGCTGGCGGGTACTTCGACCGCCGTCGTCAGCTATGTGATCAACAACGGGCCCCGGCCTGTCGCGCCGGGTACCCGTGAGCGCGTGCTCGCGGCGATCGCGGAGCTGGGCTACCGTCCCGACCGGGTCGCCCAGGCCATGGCCTCGCGCCGTACGGACCTGATAGGTCTCATCGTGCCGGACGCCCGCCAGCCTTTCTTCGCCGAGATGGCGCACGCCGTGGAACAGGCCGCCGCCGAGCGCGGAAAGATGGTCCTGGTCGGCAACTCCGACTATCTCGACGAACGGGAAGTCCACTATCTGCGGGCCTTCCTGGGGATGCGGGTCTCCGGCCTGATCCTCATCAGCCAGGGCCCCAGCGAGCACGCCGCCGTGGAGATAGACGCCTGGGACGCCCGCGTCGTACTGCTGCACCGGCGCCCGGACGCCATCGACGACGTGGCGGTGGTGCTGGACGACGTCGCCGGTGCGGAGCTGGCCACCCGGCATCTGCTGGAGCACGGGCACGAGTACGTCGCCTGCCTCGGCGGTGTCGACTCCACGCCGGAATCCGGTGACCCGGTCACCGACCACGTGGAGGGCTGGACCCGGGCGATGAAGGAGGCCGGGCGGTCGGTGGAGGGGCGGCTCTTCAAGGCCCCGTACAACCGCTACGACACCTACCTGCTCGCGCTGGACCTGCTGCGCGGGCCGGACCGTCCGCCGGCCGTCTTCTGCTCGACGGACGACCAGGCGTTCGGTGTGCTGCGGGCGGCGCGCGAGCTCGGCATGGACGTGCCGCAGGACCTGGCGGTCGCCGGCTTCGACGACGTCAAGGAGGCCGGGCTGACCGACCCTCCGCTCACCACCGTCGCCTCGGACCGCGAGGGCATGGCGAAGGCGGCGGTCGATCTGGTGCTGGACGACTCGCTGCGGGTGGCCGGTTCGCGGGGGCAGCGCGTCCGGCAGTTCCCGGCGGAGCTCGTCGTCCGCCGCTCGTGCGGCTGCGGGTCTCCTCCCCGGCGCTGATCCCCAGCGCCGGCTCCTCGGCGCCGGCTCCGGAGATCTGCGGGGCCGTATCTGCGGGGCGTCTCAGCGGCCGCTCAGACGGCTCTCATGAAGCCGGGGCACGCTGGCGGGATGACCAGCGCCACCGACGGGACCTCAGCAGCGGACGACGTCGCCGACGGTGATGCGAAGCTTGAAGCCATGGTGGCCATGAAGGTGCTGATCGTCGACGACGAGCCCGCCGTACGGGACGCGCTGCGCCGCAGCCTCAGCTTCGAGGGGTACGGGACGGAGCTCGCCGTCGACGGCCTGGACGCGCTGGAGAAGGCCGCGTCCTACGGGCCCGACCTGATCCTCCTCGACGTGCTGATGCCCCGCATGGACGGGCTGACCGCGGCCCGTCGGCTGCGCGCGGCGGGACAGCGCGTACCGGTCCTGATGCTGACCGCGCGGGACACCGTCGGCGACCGCGTCACAGGGCTGGACGCGGGCGCGGACGACTATCTCGTCAAGCCCTTCGAGCTGGATGAGCTGCTGGCCCGCATCCGGGCACTGCTGCGCCGCACTTCCTACGCGCAGGAGCAGGCCGGGCTCATCCAGGACATCGGCGGCGAAGGCTCCGGCCGGGGCCGGCTGACCTTCGGCGACCTGCGGATGGACCTGGGAACCCGGGAGGTGACCCGGGGCGGGCGGCAGGTGGAGCTGACCCGCACCGAGTACACGCTGCTGGAGATGTTCCTCTCGCACCCCCGCCAGGTGCTGACGCGCGAGCAGATCCTCAAGGCGGTATGGGGCTTCGACTTCGAGCCCTCGTCCAACTCCCTGGACGTGTACGTGATGTATCTGCGGCGCAAGACGGAGGCGGGCGGCGAGCCCCGGCTGGTGCACACCGTGCGGGGCATCGGCTACGTACTCAAGGACGACACCGCGTGATCCTGCGCGGTCTCCGCCGGGTGGCGGGCATGCGGCCCAGACTGTCCGCCCTGCCGCTGCGTTCACGGCTGTGGCTGCTGGCCGCGGGCACGGTGGCGCTGGCGGTGGCCGCCTGCGCGACGGCCTGCTGGTTCCTCGTACGGGCCCAGCTGATCGGCTCGCTGGACGAGTCGCTGAGCAAGAACAGCCGTGTCGACTCCAGCTTCATCGTCGGCACGGTGCGCTCCGGCCAGTGCTCACCGGCCGACCAGCGGGCGCCGAACCCCTTCGACGCCACCGTCCAGGTCGTCGACCGGAGCGGCAAGAGCTGCGTGATCGTCGGCACCAGGGTGGACGTCTCGGCAGCCGACGTCGCCGTGGCGAAGGGCACGCGGCCCGAGGCCGTGCACACCGCGCGCGGCAAGGACGGATCGGGCACCGACTACCGGGTCCTGACCAGCCCGGTGGAGGGCACCGACGTGGCGGTGACCGTCGCGCGCCCGCTCACCGAGACCTACAGGTCGCTGCGGAACCTGGCCCTCATCCTGGCGCTCGTCGGCGGCACGGGTGTGCTGGCCGCCGCGGGGGCCGGCGTCGCACTCGCGCGCGCGGGGCTGCGCCCTGTCGACCGGCTGACGGGGGTGGTCGAGCACGTCGCCCGTACGGAGGACCTCGCCGTGCGCATCCCCGTCGAGGGGGACGACGAGATCGCCCGGCTGTCGCGCTCGTTCAACTCGATGACCGCCGCGCTGGCCTCCTCGCGCGAGCTCCAGCAGCAGCTGATCGCCGACGCCGGGCACGAGCTGCGTACACCGCTGACCTCGCTCCGTACGAACATCGACCTGCTCGTACGGAGTGACGAGACGGGCCGGTCGCTGCCGCCCGAGGACCGCCGGGCGCTGCTGGAGTCGGTCACCGCGCAGCTGACCGAACTCGGCGCGCTCGTCGGCGATCTGCAGGAGCTGTCACGGGAGGCGCCGCCGGGCAGCGGACCGGTCGCCGTGGTCGCCCTGCACGAGGTCGCCGGGCGTGCGGTGGAGCGGGTGCGGCTGCGCAGCTCGGACATCCCGGTCTCGGCCCGGCTCACGCCCTGGTACGTGTGGGGTGAGCCCACGGCGCTGGAGCGCGCGGTGGTCAACCTGCTGGACAACGCGGTCAAGTTCAGCCCGGAGGGAGGCACGGTCGAGGTGTCGCTGAGCGAGGGCGCGCTGCGGGTACGGGATCACGGGCCGGGTGTCACCGACGACGAACTGCCCTACGTCTTCGACCGCTTCTGGCGCTCACCCTCCGCCCGGAGCCTGCCCGGGTCGGGGCTCGGCCTGTCCATCGTGGCCCGTACGGTCGCGCAGGCGGGCGGCGAGGTGAGCCTGGAACCGGCGGCGGCGGCAGGCGCGGAGGGGGAGGGCGGCGGCACCGAGGTGGTGCTGCGGCTGCCCGGAGCGGCGGAGCCGCCGGCGAACCCGCCGACGGAGCCGACTGTTTGACTTGAAGTGAAGTTCATGTTCCAGGCTGGGGTCAGCCACCACGGCGAGCGCACGTCACGGCGTGCGTACCACCGCGCTCGAGGAGCGACCTCCATGATCAGCAACAGCGGCAGCCCCAGCGGCGACCCCAGCGGTCACAGCTCCACCGACGAGCCCCTGCGCCTCGCCGTCATCGTCGGCAGCGTGCGGGCGGGACGGTTCGGGCCCACCGTCTCGGACTGGTTCGCCGGGCAGGCGAGGACGTACGGCAGGTACGAGGTCGACCTGATCGATCTCGCCGAGGCCGAGCACGTACTGCCCGTGGCCTTCCCCGACTTCGGTGCCGCGCTGCCGCCGCAGGTCGAGCGCGTACGCAGCGGCCTGTCCCGGCGGCTGACGGCCGCCGACGCGTTCGTGATCGTGACCCCCGAGTACAACCACAGCTTCCCGGCGTCCCTGAAGAACACCATCGACTGGTTCTCCGGCGAGTGGTACGCGAAGCCGGTCGGTTTCGTCTCCTACGGGGGAATGGCGGGCGGCCAGCGGGCGGTCGAGCAACTGCGGCAGGTCTTCCCCGAACTGCACGCGGTCACCGTCCGCGAGACGCTCAGCTTCCACACGGCCTGGGAGCGGTTCGCCCAGGACGGCCGCCCACGCGACGAGGAGGGCAGCAACGCCGCCGCCAAGGGACTGCTCCGTCAGCTGGAGTGGTGGGCCGAGGCGTTGCGCGAGGCCCGCGCGAAGACCCCGTACACCTCCGCCGCCTGAGCGGCTCCGCCGGATCCCGCCACCGCCACCGCAACCCGCTCCCGACCGCCGGAATCCGCGTTCACGGTGGTCGGGGCGCCGGGCGGCGGGGACGTCTCGTAAGGTCGTATGCCATGAGCGACGTGGTGGTAGTGGATGAGGCGTCGGCCGAGGTCGTACGGGAGGCGCAGGCGCTGATCGACGCGTCGACCCTGACGGACGGCCAGGCGGCCGTATCGGAGCAGGGGCGGCTGCAGTTGCGCGGCGGACGGCGCGCGGGCGTGCGACATCTGCTGCTGCGGCAGGACGGTGAACTGCTGGGCTACGCACAGCTGGAGGACACCGACCCCGTCGAACCGCCCACCGGCGAACTGGTCGTGCACCCCTCGCACCGGGGACGGGGCTACGGGCGGCAGCTCGGGCAGGCCCTGCTCAACGAGTCCGGCAAGCGGCTGCGGGTCTGGGCGCACGGCGGCCACCCCGCGGCCCGGCATCTCGCGCAGGTGCTCGGCCTCACCCTCTTCCGCGAACTGCGCCAGCTGCGGCGCCCCTTGACCGGCGTGTCCACCTCCGCCCTGCCCGAGCCGGTGCTGCCGGAAGGGGTGACCGTCCGCACGTTCCGGCCCGGCGCCGACGACGCGGCCTGGCTGGCGCTGAACGCCTCGGCCTTCGCCCACCACCCGGAACAGGGCAGCCTCTCCCAGCTGGACCTGGACGACAGGAAGGCGGAACCCTGGTTCGACCCGGCCGGCTTCTTCCTGGCGGAACGGGCCGGGGCACTGATCGGCTTCCACTGGACGAAGGTGCACAGCGCGGAGCAGCTCGGCGAGGTCTACGTGCTGGGCGTCGCCCCGGAGGCGCAGGGCATCGGCCTCGGCCGGGTCCTCACCACGATCGGCCTGCGGCACCTGGAGCGCGATCGGGGGCTGCCCACGGCGATGCTCTACGTCGACGCGGACAACATGGCGGCGGTCTCGGTCTACGAGCGCCTGGGATTCCGCACCTACGAGACGGACCTGATGTACCGCACGGAGAGCTGACGGCGACGGTCGCCGGCCGTCACGGGGCGTGGCGGCCGGCGGTGGCGTGCCGCTCGCCTGACAGTCACCCGCGCGTAACCGTCGATTCAGACAGGCTTGCGAACATCGACGGATGCAGCCAGCCGCTCGCGACCTCGCCGCCCGTACCGGAACCGCCGGTACGAGGAACAATGGGGCCATGAGCGAGCCCGCATCACGTGCCGCATCCGCATCATCCGCCCTGTCCGCGGGAGGCGGCACCGTCCCCGGTCCGGACCCGGATCTGGACGGCGACCCCGATGTCTACCGGCCGGGAGAGGGAGTCGCCCCATCGGGCGAGCACCCCGGCGAGCTGCCCGATGACCGCTTCCTGGACCGCGAACGCAGCTGGCTCGCCTTCAACGAGCGGGTGCTGGAGCTGGCCGAGGACCCCGAGGTGCCGCTGCTGGAGCGGGCGAACTTCCTCGCGATCTTCGCCAGCAACCTGGACGAGTTCTTCATGGTCCGGGTCGCCGGGCTGAAGCGGCGGATCGCGACCGGCGTCGCCACCCGGTCCGCGTCCGGGCTCCAGCCCCGCGAGGTGCTGGAGCAGATCTGGACGCGGTCCCGCGAGCTGATGGCGCGGCACGCCGACTGCTACCAGCGGGACATCGCCCCCGCACTGGCCGGCGAGGGGCTGCGTCTGATCCGCTGGTCGGAGCTGACGGAGAAGGAGCAGGCCCGCCTCTTCACCCTCTTCCGGCAGCAGATCTATCCGGTGCTGACACCGTTGGCCGTCGACCCGGCGCACCCCTTTCCGTACATCTCGGGACTGTCGCTCAATCTGGCCGTCGTCGTGCGCAATCCCGTCAGCGGCCACCAGCACTTCGCACGTGTGAAGGTTCCGCCGCTGCTGAACCGGTATCTGGAGGCATCGCCGCACCGGTACGTGCCGCTGGAGGACGTCATAGCCGCGCACCTCGAGGAGCTCTTCCCCGGGATGGAGGTGCTGGCGCACCACATGTTCCGGGTGACGCGCAACGAGGACCTCGAGGTCGAGGAGGACGACGTCGAGAACCTGCTCCAGGCGCTGGAGAAGGAACTGCTGCGCCGCCGCTTCGGGCCGCCGGTGCGGCTGGAGGTCGAGGAGTCGATCGACGCGTACGTACTGGATCTGCTGGTGCGCGAGCTGAACGTCTCCGGCACCGAGGTCTACGTGCTGCCGGGCCCGCTCGACCTGACCGGGCTGTCCCTGGTCGTCTCGGCCATGGACCGGCCGGACCTGAAGTTCCCGAAGTTCGTGCCGGGCACGCAGCGCGGCCTCGCGCAGGTGGAGTCCGCGCAGCCCCCCGACATCTTCGCGGCCCTGCGTGAAGGCGACGTACTGCTGCACCACCCCTACGACTCCTTCTCCACGTCCGTGCAGGCGTTCCTGGAGCAGGCCGCCGCCGATCCGGACGTACTGGCGATCAAGCAGACGCTCTACCGCACCTCCGGCGACTCGCCGATCGTCGACGCCCTGATAGACGCCGCCGAATCCGGCAAGCAGGTGCTGGTACTGGTCGAGATCAAGGCACGCTTCGACGAACAGGCCAACATCAAATGGGCGCGCAAGCTGGAGGAGTCCGGCTGCCACGTCGTGCACGGGCTGGTCGGGCTCAAGACGCACGGCAAGTTCTCCCTGGTGGTCCGGCAGGAGGGCGAGACGCTGCGCCGCTACGCGCACGTCGGCACCGGCAACTACCACCCCAAGACGGCACGGCTCTACGAGGACCTGGGTGTGCTGACGGCCGACCAGGAGGTCGGCTCGGACCTGTCCGACCTCTTCAACCGCCTCTCCGGCTACTCCCGCCGGGAGACCTACCGGCGACTGCTGGTGGCGCCCACCAAACTGCGGGACGGGCTGATCTCCCGCATCCACAGGGAGATCGCCCAGCACCGGGCGGGAGCGCCCGCCCACGTCCGCTTCAAGGTGAACTCGATCGTCGACGAGGCCGTCATCGACGCGCTCTACCACGCCTCCCGAGCCGGTGTCCCGGTGGATCTGTGGGTGCGCGGGATCTGCGCGCTGCGCCCCGGCGTTCCGGGGCTGAGCGAGAACATACGGGTGCGCAGCGTCCTGGGCAGGTTCCTGGAACACGCCCGCCTCTTCACTTTCGGGAACGGTGGCGAGCCGGAGGTCTGGCTGGGCAGCGCCGACATGATGCACCGCAATCTGGACCGCCGGATCGAGGCTCTGGTGCGGGTGACCGATCCGGCGCACCGCGCCTCGCTGACCAAGCTGCTGGAGACCGGCATGGCAGACGACACCGCCTCCTGGCACCTGGACCCGGACGGCGGCTGGACACGGCACGCGCACGACCCCGACGGTCGGCCGCTGCGCAACCTCCAGGAGTCGCTGATCGAGGCCAGGAGACGCCGACGTGGGCCCGCGGCATGACCCGGGCAGCGGACTTCACGACCCGGGCAGGGGTCTCGGGGCCGGACCCGTGGGGTCCGGCGAGCGCGCGGAGGGGGTTATGCCGGTGAGGGGGCGAGTGCGGTGGTGACCGGGGCGACACGGGTGCCCATTCCGCAGGTGCCCGCGCCTCCGGCGCGGCCCGCGAGTCTGGTGACGGCGACCACCGCGGAGGTACTCGGCGGCTACCTGCACGGCTTGGCGGCCGAGTTCCTGCGCGGTCTGCGACTGCACGGCGAGAGCGTGGGAAGCGCCGAGACGGCGACCTCCGCGGCCGGTGCGGTACACCGGCTGAGCCGCGCGGCCCGTCGCCTGCGCTGCACCCTCCAGACGTACCGGCCACTGCTCGACACCGGCTGGGCGGACCAGCTGTGCGGGGAGCTGCACTGGCTGTCCGGCGCGCTGGGCGACGAGTACGAGTACGCCGCCCGGCTGGACCGGCTGCTGGGTGCGCTGCACCGGCTGCCGAACGACGGAGTGGGCGCCGCCCGGGCCGGCGCGCTGCTGGAGCGGCAGCTCAACCTCGCCCGTACGCGGGCGCATTCGGCGGCACTGCAGGCACTGGTGTCCGGGCGCTTCCACGCGGTCGCGGACGCGGTGGCCGTACTGGCCTACGAGGCACAGCTCACCCCGGGAACGGCCGACGGCACAGCCGCGCCCGCGCTCGTACCGCTGGCGGAAGAGGCGCGCGGGCGGCTCACCGAGGCCGTCGGGGCACTGCCACACATCCGGGCGGGCGCCGAGCAGGACGCGGCCTGGCATCAGGTGCGGCGGCTGCTGAGGCTGCACCGGTACGCGGAGGAGACGCTGCGGCTGTCGGCGGGACCCTCGGAGACCGGAGCCGGAGGCGGGTCCGAGCCGTCGCGGCTGCGGTCGGCGAGTGCCGCGCTGGACCGGCACCGCGACGCGGCGGAGGCGGCGGCGGCGGCCACGGCGGCCGCCCGTAC